>JAEWZA010000417.1 GCA_023395575.1 Bacillota bacterium | reverse complement strand
ATATTCACCATATGCTTCTGTTAAATCAAAAGCCATTACCTCTTTTATCACCAATGATTTTCCATTTGCTATTGAAGCATTAGCATAAGTATGTCTTATGAATAAATATAGTGAAGCACTTTCTGCTATTTGAGTGCAAATACCAGACAATACATATTCTTGATTTTGAATTGGGCTAGAAACGACTTGAGCATTTATTAAATTTGTGCCATCTGAGGTATATATTGAAACACTTGAACAATCAGAATTTGTAACTTTAACTTTTGCTCTTATATAAATTTTCTTACCAATCTCAGACCCAAATCCTAACCTTTGATTTACATTTGGGTTAGTTACACTGCCTCCTAATCCTGTATTAATTAAAGTATTATTATCAATAGTATTATTTGAATAACTCGATGGAACCCATACTTCACTACTATTACCATTAGGGAAATTACCATATTTAATTTTGTTTGGGAGTCTAGCTAAATCACCTCCTTCACCCTGTAATATAAAAGCGGGCAGTGTGGAGTTGTATTTGAGTGAATATGTACAGTTTATTTTTAGTTTATCAGCTGTTAAGGTTCTTCCTTTGCTGTCTACTATACTAACAGCTCCAAGACTGTTTACATTTATTGTAGCTGCTCCAGTGTTAGCTGCATTTATTTTTACTACTATGCCCATGCCATCCACATAAGAAGTCGGTGCAGGACTCAATGTAATTGTATATGTATTGGCACTTCCTGATGTAACACCATAGCCTGGTTGTCTTACATAATCAGCTTTGCGCTCATTCGCATTATATTCTAATTTTCCTATTGCCCCATTTACGGTGTCTGTTGCAGCTATAGCTCCACCGGTAGACGGTAAGGCGTAATTAGTTAGTGGAATATTAGCTGCAAGATGCAAGGCTGCATTATTTACATGAGCATCTGTTTCAGACTTTAGTGAATAAACAAGAGATTCATCAATCGTAGCAGTAACACTTTGGGCATTGCTAATGATGGTTAGTATGCTTATTACTCTCTCTAAAATTTGAGAACCCTCTGCAGGAATATAATCCGCAAGAGCTCCTGCATTTCCATAACAATACATAATTTCTTTTGTATTATCATCAGGATCTGTTGCAAAAACTCCAACTTCACGCCAATAAAAACCTGTAGAAAGTCCTTGATTAGTAAATACAGATTGCACTTTTGCTTGTTGACTAGACACTAAAACTAAGTCAGTAACATCCAATTCTTTTTTTAAACTTATCAAAGCTGTCATGTCATCAACAACTTGACCGCTCATTTCTCCGTTACCCATTTTGATATGGGTAAAATTTATTGTAGCAGTACCAATTTGAGCTCTTGCCAAAAGAGCTCTTCCCTTTGCAGTTACTTGCAGAAAACCAAAACTCATATATTTCTATACCTCCTGTCTTATGGTGTACAAATCACCAACATGCAATTCACAGCCATAATATAAATCCATCTGAGCTATTAACTCCACAACAACATTGTCTATTATTGTGCTTTTGCGTTTTACTTTTTCTATAGCAGATGCAAACAATTCAGCAAGTTCTCCGGTTACAGATGGGTTACTTGTTATAACTCTAAAGTGAAATGGTTCTCCAGAATACTTATACCATTCCTCGACATATCCATCTCCAAAGTAATCTTGTATTACCTGCTCGACTGCATATGGAGTTCCCATATACATATGTACTTTATCGCTATTTTTTATCAGAGCTTTTTTTATATCTGTACTTGCTGTTGGATCATACCAAGTTATATCCAATTCAAAAGCAAGCTCATCAAGAACTCCTTCATCTAAATTATCAATGTCAGCAAATATAATGCACTTAGATATATTATTTGCGATCTCTCTCAATTGTGGAGTGAGTGCTGCACACATGGATTTAGTGGTTTTATCTTGCTGCATAAACATTGTTTGCAGTTTCAACAGGTTTGCATTTTTTAGTATCATTCGTAAAGACCTCCATATGTTGGAGTATATGTTCCAAAGCTTGCAACTTCTGTAGATTCAATAGTTGTTTCAACTGGCTCAGTAATTGTTATTTTATTTGCTCCTGCGTTAAGAACTAGTTGCCTTAGCTTATCAGGGTTAAGATTCCTTCCTAACTTTGCACATTGCCATGACTTATATTCCTCAACTGCTGCATCTATTGCTACTTGTATGTTATTTAATTCAGGTAGCATATCGGAACTAATATAATAAGTAAACTCAATATCGTAATCAACTTCAGTTGGAGCAACTACAGTAACCTGGTCTGTAAGAGCTTTCCTTTTACTATCAGAACAAATTTCTAAAACATCATCTAAAACAGATTGTTCAGGAATTTCTCCATCTTTTAACAAAACAACAATTTCAACTTCGCCTTCAGATGGTGATGATACAGATACATCAGAAATATCTGCACTAGCAGTTTTTGCCCAATAAATATAACCAGCTTCACTACCAGCACTCACCTTATTAAACGATTCCCTGATTCTCTCACGGTACCCACTCCACACATTGACACCATCATAATCAGGTTCAATGTCTGTACCGCCAGAGCTTGTATTAGTATTGGAAACACTTCCTACAAAAGCAACTGGATCAACTAAAGTTTTTATTTGTCCAGCAGTAAAGTCATTGTAAACTGCTCCACCTTCAGTGCTTTCTGCTACAACATCACCATACAATTGTCCAGCAATAATTGTTAGTGCTGTGACTGTTGCGAAATATAATTTTCCATCTGGAGTTACCCTTGTACCAGGCATTATAACAACATTATTTTCTTGGGCTGCAGACAATGTAAATCTTATTGTTGCTTTAGCTTTTTTAGCTGCTAAACGTAGTGTATCTGTTCTCTCTCCTATTGCATCCAAATACTCTCCTGTAGCATATCTAAGCAAATTTAATTTTGCAGACTCATTTATATTGTTTTTTGTTCCAACAAGCACTGGGAGCAGCTGTTGTAAGAATATTCTTCTTTCATCTCCAGGATAAAGAGTTTCTCCAAAAACCGACTCAAAATCAGAAATCATTTCATCAAGCATAGTTCCCGAATCAATTTCAATAAAATTAATTTCACTCAACACTTATCACCACCTTAAACACCATATTCCCATTCTCATCAATTCCTGTATTAGTTACTTCTTTCACTTCAGCTCTAGGTTCATAATTTGATATAAGCTCATAAACCTGAGAGGTGTAACTAATTGCTGCTTCATCAGATGGCTTGTCCATAAGTCCTGGATCTATTCCTATTGTCCTGCTATAAGCAATTTCATATTTCCAAGTGTTTATAAGATTAATTACGTTTTGGATTATTCTCTCAGTACCTGTTGCAGCCCAATTTAAATCTACTTGATTTGATGTGTCTATTTCATATACCATTTATTAATCACCTCAACTTAAAGCCGATTTGTGCAATTTCATTGCTGCAGCTTGATCCATTATAGGATTAGATCTCTTTGTAGTTGCTTTTTCTTCTGTTGTTGGCATAAGAAGATTTGGGTCTACTTTAGTAGACGTTTTAACTCCCGATGCATTTGTTTTATTTGTACCACTACTGCTAGCATTACTCTTAGTTCCAGGTCTTACATACTCGTCAAATTTCAAACTTAAGTTTGCAGACAATATTTTTCCTGTATTGTCTATAATCATGTCAGATGCACTTACCTCTGTAAGCAGCCACTTATTACTTCCAAGTGCTTTATTCCCAAGAATAAAAGGATATGGGGTACCAGTACCTTTAATGTTTTCCCAGTCCGTTATTTCCTTCCTAGGGTTCACCTTAAAAGAAGCATCTAACTTAATTGAAAAAGACATTGTATTAAGTCCGGAACCTTTTTTATAAGTTGATGGTTTTTTGCCTTCAACATCTTGGGTTTCTGTTTCATAATTGGAGCTGTATTCTAAATCTGAAAAAGTATAAATTTTATTGCTATTAACTGTAAATATTTTGTTTCTAAAACTCGCTATTGCCACGCTACCACCTCGCTATTATCACTCCATCATTAAGGTTGTTAGGATAGAAAAACATCACAGCAACTTGAGATCCTACTGTTAATCCTGTTACATGTGAAGCCACTGGTAATTCTCCGGACACAACATTATTATCTGAAGGAAAAGTAACTCTTACTAATGAATTATTTATGCTTGATATAATGCCTTTTTTATTCATCAATACCCCTCCAATTTTTTGCGTAAAGTATAATACGTTTTTTTATTTACAACATCATGAATGAGCTTATGAACAAAATATGCTCCATCAAGAATTCCAAAACTGGTAATAGTCACAACATTACCTGCAGCAACTCCAACTTCAATTTCAGTCGCAAACTTTAATTCAATTTCGTGTTTATTGTGATATCTAAGCATATTCATACTGTATCTTTCAGCTTCAGCAACACTGTAAACAGGTATTTTATTCACTTTTAGTATTGGTCCGGATGGAGCATTATTAGGAACATACTCAAACTTAAAATTTCCATAGGTGATGCGACAGCTCTGATATATGCCTCTTGAACTATTACAGTATTTATAATTACCATATACACCTTCAATGTATATTGTTTTTGCAGATGTCAAAGATTCAAAATGCTTTTCTGAGTATATTACAGCTTTATTGTTAGTAAGCTTTAGCACATATCCTTCTAATAGGCAACGCTGTGACAAAAAAGCGAAGTCAGGTGTATCTATTTGGTCTACTCTTTCATACAACTGGTTTTCTACTCCATACGTTTGCAATGTAAATCCATTGTTTTTACAGCAATCAAGAGCCAGTTCTAAAAATCTTACTTCTTCCCAAGTCTTAGTGTTTTCAGACTTAGCTGATTGTGGAATAGATAGAGCGCGTATAGTATATATTCCGCGCTCCTGTTGCAGCTCATCAACAAACATAACTCCTGAATCAAAACCTTCATGCTTTATCTGCACAGTATCATTTTTTTGCGGACTCCATTTGCCCCAAAGCTTATCTGTATCAGCAAATGTTATATCCACACTATCAGCAACGCCACCTGCATTATCAGTAATACTTGCAGACTTAACTTCAACTGAATTTGTTATGTCTTTTCCTTGATATATTATCTGCAAGATATCACCTCTTCCATGGAGGGAGTGTATTGGATGGCTGCTCTTCTATAACCGGTATCTTTAAAGTCACACCAGCATCAAATACAACCACATCAGCATACTGGGGATTAGCTTTTATAATTGTGTCTGCCTTAAACTCATCATTATAGGCATCCAGTGCAAGGATATCAAACGTATCTCCCTGCATTGTTGTATATTCAAAATAATCACCCAAAAGAAGGCCTCCCCCCATCTCTCAATATTTCTTCAATCATTTCTCTGATCTCTTCCTTTTGTCGACTAAACTCCGATTTGATCTCAGGTGTTGTACCCCCATAGTAGGTTGGACTATAAACAAGATTAACCCCATTGCCACTACTTTTCACACCTAACATCTCAGCAGTCTTATCTAGCAATGCCAAGCTCCTTGGTGTACGCTTAAGTGGAATAGCTGCTTCCGGACCGTCATCACCAAATATAGAAGGTTTATTTGCAAAACCACCTGTAGCATACTTACGCATACCTGATACATTAGCATTTACATTAACATCATTATCTCCAAATAGACTTGATATCTTATCTCCTAGAAAACCAGCCACTTTACCAATTCCTCCAACTACTACAGAAATAATATCAACAAACTTTTGTAGAAATGGCATAATAAATTTTATAGCTGCTCCCAATACAGTACTAATTATATTTGCTAAAACACCTATAACACTTGCAATCGCACCAATTACAGGAGTTATACCTTGTAAAATTGGCATTAAAGAGCTAACTAATTGCATAATTACAGGTAATAATGATGCTATAAGCATTTGTATGACTGGTATTAATGGAGTAATTGCTGCCAAAATAGCATTTATTATTTGAGTTAATGGTGGCAGCAAAG
>JAEWZA010000385.1 GCA_023395575.1 Bacillota bacterium | reverse complement strand
TACCATAAAAACCACTTGATATCCAGTAATTCCAATGGTTTCAGGCGGATTACATAGAAGTTTCTTGGCTTATTGAAAACCAGTCTGCATATGCCAAGTAACAATGAAAAAGTTTTCGGACAGTCTGTCCATCACGCCCACAACCCTGTTGACTGATATCCTTGGGGACCTGAAGCCTTTGCAAAAGCTGCCAGCGAGGATAAGCCAATTTTTCTCAGTATGGTTATAGCACTTGTCACTGGTGTCATCTACGTTATTAATAGCAACTCTATGATAAACTTTACCAAATAAATGTCAATAATATAACACTTGTACGGAGAGCCATATGATTTTTAAACATATAAAAGCACCGATAATATACCAAGGAAGAAAGAAAAACAGTAAATATTTTGAAGGGTGGTATTTTAAGCAAGTAGCTGCTGATTTAAAAAGTACAATTTGTATAATTCCTGGAATAGCAAAAGATATATCCGATACGCATGCATTTATACAAACTATCATTAATATAAATACCAATTCAAAGGTAAGGCTTGAAACACACTATCATAAGTTCTTAATTGATGAATTTGAATATAACGATGAACCATTTAGTTTGAAAATAGGTAAAAATAGATTTGCAGTTGAAAAAATAGATCTTGATCTATCAGATGATGAATATTCTCTTCATGGAAGAATTATTTTTTCTGAATTTACACAAATCAAAACCAGCATAATATCTCCTAATATTATGGGATATTATGCTTATTTTCCGTTCATGGAATGTTATCACGGCATAGTCAGTATGGATCACAATCTTAAAGGCTCTTTGATTTTGAATAAAGAAATAATAGACTTTTGTTGTGGTAAAGGCTATATTGAAAAGGATTGGGGAACTTCATTCCCTAAAGAATATGTTTGGCTTCAATCTAATAATTTTAAAGGGTCTAATTCAAGTATAATGTGTTCCATTGCCAATATTCCATTCCTCGGAACTTCATTCCAAGGGTTCATATGTAATCTATCGCTTAACGGTCAAGAATACAGATTTGCAAGTTATAATCATAGCAACCTGTTAAAACTGAATTATACAAATAACAGTGTTGATATTACAATGGTGAAGAGTAATCTTACGCTTGAACTGAGTGCAAAAATGCATGATGGAATGATGTTAAAAGCGCCTAAAAATGGAATTATGAATACTGCAATAAAAGAAGGACTGAGTGGAGTTGTAAATGTTAAGCTGATGAAAATATCAGGGGAAACATTATTTAATGGAGTAGGTGATCCATGTGGTATCGAATTGGTTAAAAGTTTATAACAATTCTGACGTGAGACAAAACTATATTTGTTAACATGTAATACTAAAAGAAAGGACACAAAAAATGTCTGAACATAAATACACGAATAAATTAATTAACGAAAAATCCCCCTACCTCCTTCAACACGCCCACAATCCTGTTGATTGGTACCCGTGGGGGCTAGAAGCATTTGCGAGGGCAGCAAGCGAAGACAAACCAATTTCCCTCAGTATTGGTTATTCCCGCTATCACTAAACAGATATGTATGATAATTTCTCTGACTGGTACATGTAATTTATCAATAAGATTTTTTTTCAATCTGTCATTTTTCCTCAGCCTAATAGAACTTAATTTGAGACCCCAATACAATGATAAGTATATTGCTGAAGTAGTTCCAAGAACCTGTATATAGTTCAAACATTTTCACTAATATAAAAGTAGATAAATAAAGCTACATAAGCAATTAAATATGTGACTTTCTTTTATATAAAAAACTTAACCAAATTTTTCCACATCATATAATTTACATCCTTAAGTAACAATGTAATTATATCAAAAAAATCTAATCTGAATATATAAATCCTTTCTTTCAAATACTACTTTAGTGGTATATATTAACCAGACACAAAAATTTATTTAAGGAAGTGATGCCTTATCACTGAGTACAAATACACAAAAATCTAATTCAATTGACAGTGTAGTCATATTGTGATACGATTAATTAGAAGTAAAAATGGGAGCTGATTATTATGTTAAATACCTATGTTAGACCATCAAGAGATTTAAGAAATAATTATTCTGAAATTGCTAATATCGTCAAAGATCACAATCATGTAATTATTACAAATAACGGTCGTGGAGAAGCTGTTTTAATAGGCATCGAAGAATTTGCTGATTACGAAGAATATGTCCATAAAAAATATGTTCTATCAGAATTAAAAAAAGCAAAAGAACAAGCCGAAGCACCAGAAACCAAATGGCTTTCTGAAAATGAATTTTGGAAAACTGTGAGTAAAGACTTATGAGTTATTCTGTAGAGTTTCTTCCTATGGCGTTAAGTGACGTTCTGGAAATAAAAATATATCTGTCTCGATATTACGAAAGTACAGTTGACAAGTTTATAAGTAATTTAAAAGATAAGGTAAGTCAAATAAAGGAAAATCCATTGATGCACGAAATTTATCAAGAGGACACATTTTTCAGAAGAGCTGTGGTTGAAAATTATCTTGCTTTTTACAATGTAGGCGAAACAGAAAAAATAATTAGAATATATCGAATTTTCATAGTTCAAGGGATTTAAAGCAGTATTTAAACAAAACATAATAGTAACTTGTCCAACACCTATTATCAATAGCATGGCGGTGCTCTACTTTTTTATCATTAAATGTAATTATTCTTTTATACGAAAAAAATTTAATCAAATTTTCCACTCAATATAATCTGAATATATAAATCCTTTCTTTCAAATACTACTTTAGTGGTATATATTAACCGAACACAAAAATTTATTTAAGGAAGTGATGCCTTATCACTGAACACAAATACACAAACAAGCTAATTAAAGAAAAATCCCCCTATCTCCTCCAACACGCCCACAATCCTGTTGATTGGTATCCGTGGGGACCCGAAGCCTTTGCAAGAGCTGTCAGCGAAGATAAGCCAATATTTCTGAGTATTGGATATAGCACATGTCATTGGTGTCACATTTATTAAATACACTGATAAAAATAGACAAAATAAAAGCAAGGTTATTTACCCTGCTAAAACTCCTAGTTATGCACTATACGTATTTTTTTCTTCGTGCAAGCAATTCTTACTTATAAATGTCACCTCTAGAATTAATGTCAAAAACAAATATTTCCGCCCTAACATCATCCTTAATAAATAACACTCTCATATCTCCAATTCTAAGCCTAAAATATGGAGGATTATCATAACCTTGCATACGTTTAATATCTCCATTTGGAAGGTTGTTTAATGCATTATATATTCTATCTCTTGTAGGCTTATCATATTTTATAATTGTTTTAACAACTGCTTTTGAATATGTCACTTTATACATTATAGTCACTTTCACTTTCTGCAACCTTTTCAATATCCTCAGCAGTAAATCGTTCTTCTGCTTTTGCTTGTGATAGAATACTCATATGGTGCTTTACATCTTCGTTTGAAACACCTTCTATAGGCATATTATCCAAAGCATCACTAATTTTTTTCCATTCAATATATTCTAAAAACTGGTTATACTTTTCTATACTTATGATTGCAGCCTCAAGTTTATTATTTCTTATTATTATAATGTCTTCTTTCTTTGCTTTATCAATTGTTTTAGCAACATTTTGCTGCAACTCTGACGTTGAAATAAATCTATCCTGTATAAGCATAATTATTCTCCTTAAATATTCTTATACTCCTATTATATGTTTATATTAAATTTTATTCAATATATTATATTTAATTTTATATGATATATTGTATGGATATCCATAAGTTTGTTTTTCAACATATATTACGCCTTAAAAATATAAGCAATGTTATTCCTGTAGATATCCTGAATAAAAACATAAAATCTCTTTTGTTATATCATTATTTAAAATACAGATATATAATGTATTTAGAGGTTATGCAATTAATGGGAAACAATTTTATAGTAATGGCATGTTTCTAATAAATTCCTTCTAACAAATCTTCTAACACTTTTTTAGATTTTCTAACCATTATGACATAAGTGTTTGTAAACAAATACATAATTAAAACCGTAATAACGGCTCAAATAAAGGTTTGAATAATGAAATATATAGTCAAATAATCTTAAATAATAAATAAAGCGTACTCTGGAAATCGTGCAATCGTTACTTTAGTTATGAGAATTATCATCAATTGAATATATAATCTCTTTCTTTCAAATAATACTTTAGTTGTATATATAAACCAACACAAAAATTTATTTAAGGAAGTGATGCCTTATCACTGAACAAAAATTCACAAACAAATTAATTAACCAAAAATCCCCCTATCTCCTCCAACACGCCCACAACCCCGTAGACTGGTACCCGTGGGGACCCGAAGCCTTTGCAAGAGCTGTCAGCGAGGATAAGCCAATATTTCTGAGTATCGGATATAGCACATGTCACTGGTGTCACGTAATGGAGCGTGAATCCTTTGAGGACGAGGAAGTTGCCAGAGTACTAAATAGGGATTTTATTTGCATAAAGGTAGACCGAGAGGAGCGCCCCGATATAGACAGTATATATA
>JAEWZA010000382.1 GCA_023395575.1 Bacillota bacterium | reverse complement strand
GAATCTCTCCACTCTTTCTCAGAAAGGCTGGATAGATTTCAATGAAAAGACAGAAACATATAAGTGTAATACTTTAGTACAGGAAATGATAAAAAAATATAAGAGTTCAATGGAATTATTAGATGATTGTAATGTGTTAATTGAATCACTTATCAGCAGGCTTGAGTATGAGCCAGGAACGGGATATTTGACAAAAATTTCCTATGATAAGGCAGCCACTATTGTTGAATATTCAGAGTCTATTTTACAATTTTTTAAGAGTGCAGAAAGAAATATTTCTGTGCTCTGTGAGAGGATTGGCAGATATCACGCTACTGTAGGTAATTTAAATAAAGCATTAGAATACTATGAGGAATGTACTGAACTTAAGAAAAAGCTATATAATGAATACCCATCAAATACAGGATTTAAATTTGGTTTAGCTATAGCGTATTCACAACTAGGAACAGTATATAAAAACATAGGGAATTTGAGTAAAACATTGAAGTGCTTTAAAGAAGATACTAAATTAACAAAGGAACTATATGAAGAATATCCAAATAGCGTAGCTTTAAAAAATGGTCTAGCCATGTCCTACTCACAATTGGGAGCAACTTATCAGAATACATATAACTTTAGCAAGGTCCTGGAGTACTTCGAACAATATACAAAACTTAAAAAGGAATTATATGAAGAGTATCCAAACAATTTGGGATTTAAGAATGGCTTGGCAGTATCCTATTCAAAGCTGGGAACTGCATATAGAGATAACGGAAATATTCCAAAGGCATTAGAATGCTTTAAAGAGGAAACAAAGCTTTTTTCAGAATTATATGAAGCAAATCCAACTAATATAAGAATTAAAAATGCATTGGCCATTTCATGCTCAAAAATTGGATTATTATATAAAAATATGAATAATCTCGATAAGGCTTTAAGATATTTTTTGGAAGATACTAAGCTTACAAGGGAACTATATGAGGAAAATCCAGGGAATGTAGGATTCAAAAATGGCTTAGCAGTATCCTGCTCAAAGCATGGTGCTATATACAAAAATAAAGGAGATTTGAGTAAGGCTTTGGAGTACTATGAAGAGTATTCAAAATTAAAAGAGGAGTTATATGCGGAGTGTCCAGACTTTATTGGCTTTAAAAACGGTTTGGCAATATCCTATTCAAAACTTGGATCAACCTATAAGAATATGGGTGATATAGGTAAGGCATTGGAATACTATGAAAAATACATTAAATTAAAAATAGAACTACATGAAGAATATCCACAAAATGTTGGGCTGAAAAATGGCTTGGCAATAGCTTATTACAAAATAGGAATGTTTTACAAAGACTATAAAAATAGCAAAAGAAGAGCTTACAGTTATTTTCAGGAGTCTGAAAAGGTATTAGTTGAGTTGTTAAGAGACATGCCTCAATCTGCGATATTTTCTAGCCTTTTGGATAAGGTTGAAAGAAAGATGAAAAGCTTATGAAACTAAATTAAAATTGAAGGTTAAATACTTGTTCCCAAGAAGCGAATAAAAGTTCAGAAGTTTAAAGTATAAATTTAGTATTGACTTATTAGAATAAAAAGCTTATATTAAATTAATTAGTTTACCAACCTAATTAATTTAATAAAGAAAGCAGAGGAATTTATGCAACCATTAACAAATAAGAAAAAAACGGCAGTTATGATAGCACTAATGGCTACAATGTTTTTTGCAGCCATTAATCAAACAATCATAAGTGCAGCATTACCCAAAATTATAGCTCAATTAGGAGGAATGGATTACTACTCTTGGGTAATTACAGGCTATATGCTTACCTCAACTATTTCTACCGTAATATTTGGGAAGTTATCTGATATCTACGGGAGAAGAGTGTTTTTGATTTCTGGAATCTTTGCTTTTCTAATAGGTTCTTTTTTAACAGGATTGTCAAGTAGCATTTTTCAAATGATAGCTTTCCGTGGGATTCAAGGAATTGGTGGAGGTATTTTAATGTCAATCTCACTTACAGCTGTAGGTGATTTATACCCACCACAAGAAAGAGCTAAATGGACAGGTGTCATGATGTCAATTTTCGGAATTTCCAGTATCCTTGGTCCAGTCCTTGGAGGCGTCATGGTTGATTATGTTGCATGGAAGTGGCTGTTCTGGATATTCCTACCTTTAGGTATCGTTGCCTTAGTAATGATTTGGAGACTGTTTCCTAAAACATCGGGGAATTCCTCAGAATCAATTGATTATTTGGGATCAATTTTATTGGCCCTTTCAATTACTAGTTTACTTTTAGGCTTCTCATGGGCTGGGACGAAATATGCTTGGGCTTCACCTCAGATTCTAGGTCTTTTTGGTATCACAATAGTAGGAATTTTAGCGCTTATTCTTACTGAACGTAAGGCCAAGAGTCCTGTTATGCCCCTTTCTATGTTTAAAAATAAAGGTGTCTCTATTTCTTTCGCAGCAAGTTTTGTTATGAGTGGTGGAATGATGGGTGCTATGTCTTATATACCTTTTTATATTCAAGGTGTAAGAGGCCTATCAGCGACAACATCAGGTCTATTAAACATTCCAATGTCTCTTATGATGATTATATTTAGTACGTTAGTCGGACGTTGGATATCTAAATCTGGCAATTACAGGCTATTTGCTGTACTTGGTCTAGGTATTATGAGCGGAAGCATGATTGTCATGGCAAATATGAATAACATTGTATGGACAGCTATAAGCTTGATTATTTTTGGTGTAGGACTAGGATTTGGTATGACAGTATTCACAACAACAGCGCAGAATTCCGCTCCAAATTCACAACTTGGAGTTGTTACGGCTTCTTGTACTCTTTTTCGTAACCTAGGAGGAACTATTTTCATTGCTATATTTGGTTCTATTATGAATACATCAATGGCAAGGAATATGAAAACAGTAATGGCATCTGGATCTGGGATAGACCTATCAAAACTGGATGTTGAAACTGCGGAAAAATTTACAGCTATGGCAAATCCACAAATGTTGTTGGATAATAATAAGCTTGAAGCTGTACAAGCCACAATGCCTGAACAGGTTCAACAGTTATTTTCACAGATGATGGACTTAGTACGAACTGTAATGGGAGATGCATTAACAAGTGTGTTTTATATAGGTGCTTTGCTCTTGCTTGTTGGTGTTATCCTTTCGCTATTTTTGAAAGTAAAAACTTCTACTGAAGTTAAAGTAGATGTAGAGATAGAAGAAGAGTATCCTGCAGCTTGACGTATATTTAGTATGTTAAGTGCATATTGTGAGTAATTACGCTGTGACTAAAAAAGAGATTGTTGAACTTTTGTTAATAGGGTATAATTGTTATTATTAAAAATAGTAAGAGCATATAAATACATTCATTATCTCAGATGGACGTATTTACGAATGAGGTGAATTTCTTGCACAAACAACCAGCCATAGATATTAATAGATTTGTGGAGACATTTGAAAAATTAACAAGAGCTGAAAGGCGTAAGCAGTATTTATTTGGTTTGAAGCAAAGTGAAGCTCGCGTTTTACTTTGTATTGAGCAGCTTTCTCGTGATAGCGAGCAGGTCATAAAGGTTTCAGAAATCAGTAGGAAGATGTCTGTAACTTCTCCTACTGTGACTGAATTAATTAAAAATTTAAGCTCAAAAGGATATATTGAACGTTGTGTTGACTCCAAGGATAAGAGAGTATCTGACATAAAAATAACGGAGAAAGGGGGAAAAATAGTCCGGAAATTAACAAACTATTATACCTCTTTATTTTCTGGTCTTATAGAGAGAATAGGGATAGAAAAGAGTGAAACTTTACTTGATTTATTAGATCAGGTGTGTAATTATCTTAATGAAACAAACATAGAGACTGACTAATAGATATTTCTAGTAAATTCAAGTGTAAGTGGACACTGAAATTTATACCATATAAATGAAGCATCATTGGTGATTTGTCTCAATTTATATTTATATAAATATAAAAGCCTAGAATTGTTAAATTCTAGGCTTTTATGGCCAGACTGTCCGAAAACTTTTTCATTGTTACTTGGCATATGCAGACTGGTTGTCAATAAGCCAAGAAACATCTATGTAATCCGCCTGAAACCATTGGAATTACTGGATATCAAGTGGTTTTTATGGTA
>JAEWZA010000377.1 GCA_023395575.1 Bacillota bacterium | reverse complement strand
ATATGTAGGTGATGGCGTTTCCAATCATTTAGTTGGAGCTGCAATGCAAGGTACATTATCAGATAGACCTAATGCAGGAACACGCGGAAGATTTTATTTTGTTGACTCAGGTGAGGGGCAACATATACTTTATTTTGATGACGGTAAGGATTGGCATAAGCTTACTGCAACATCTTTGATTGACCTTAAAGGTACGCTGGACGATATTGATGATGGTGTAAACTACAAAAAGGTGAAATCAGAGGATATTACAGACGGACATGTAAATAAAGTATCAGATGGTATAAATGTTAAAACTGCAGCTGAAATAAAAGAACATATTGAAAATCCTGAAATTCATAGAAAAATTAATGATGCAGGTACAGGTCCTGAAGATCTTTGGTCTGCAGAGAAAACAAAACTAGAGATATTTAATGCAATTAGGGGATTAGATTGGCAGGACAGTGTAAAAACTAAGGAGCTCAAGGCTGTGCCTCAAAATCCTCAGCTTCATGACAGATATTTGGTACCGGCTGATGCAGAAGGAATCTTTAGTGGTAAAGAAGGACAAATAGCTGATTGGAATGGCTCAAGTTGGGATTTCTATTCACCATTGACAGGCTGGGCAGTATACGTTGAGGATGAAAACAAAAACTACACATATAGCACTTCTGGTAAGTGGGTTATAACCGGAGGAGCTAATCAGACAATTGAAACACATGGAGGACTTGTAGGTGGAGGATCTGGTGACATTATACCTCTAGCAGTGGGTGAAGGAAATGGTATAACAGTAAGTGAAAAGGAAGTGTCAGTGAAGGCACATCAAGGTATTATTGCAGATATTAATGGAGTCAGTGTTAAAATTGACAATAATTCTATTGTGTTTGATGAAGATGATGGATATTCATTAGTGGTAGGTGTAATTGATGGAGGCTCATTCTAAGGTGACAAATAAGGATAAGCAGCATAGAACCTTGATATGTATAAGAAGAGGAACCCAATCAGAACTATCTGATTGCCAACTAGAAGTTGGTGAGCTTGGTTTTACAACTGATACACATAAGTTATTTATTGGCTCTAGCATAGGTAATTTGCAATTGGCTATAGGTAAGCCGGAAAAAAAAACGCCTCAAAAAAGAAATAATAGAAACAAGAAGTGTACAGATTTATCTAGTGGCATATAGTCTAGTGCTTCTTAAACGAAATGCAAATATAAATTTAGGAGTGATATGAATGAACAGGTTGAGCAGGATGATAAGCATTCTGATTATGATATTATTTCTATTGGTGAATATATTGACACCGTTAAGTAGTATCAACGCAATGGAGGCTCAAACTCTTGATAATTCGATAGTTGCTTCCGGCAATTGGCTCAAATCAGCCCAAAACTCTGATGGCTCATGGGGTACAGATAATAATTCAAAATTTAGAACTACCTCAAAAGTTGTTGAAAGTCTATCATCATTTAACTTAATAGATGAAAGCAAAGAAAAAGGAATAACATGGCTAAAAAATAATATACCTCAAAATAATACTGATATTGCTAGGTATGTTGTTATTAATGAGTTAGCAGAACAAAAATGGATAACGAAAATTTTAAATAGTCAGGCAGAATATGGTGGATGGGGTTCAAAAAGCGATGGACCTACAGATAATGTAACTACTTGCCTAACAGCAAGCTATTTACTAGAAAATAATGTTAGTCTTGATAAGGTTACAAAAGCAGCATATAATTTATTGTCTGCTCAAAATGATAATGGTAGTTGGGGTATGGTAAAGGGAGAGAATACCGGAAGTGTAGTAATAACTGGAATGGTAAGGTCTTTTCTTGTAAAATACCAAAGTCTGGTCAGATGTAATATGTCTGTAGAGCTAGAAAAGGCATCTAAATGGTTAGTGGCAAATAGAATGCCCGATGGTGGATGGGGAACTTCGGAAGCTACATATATGGCTTATATGGGGCTAAAGGAAGATAAACCTGAAATAGTTAAAAATATTCCAGATTATTTAGTTGGAAAGCAGATTTCAAATGGAAGTTGGGATAATGATCCTTATCAAACAGCTCTTGTTCTTGATTTACTATCAAAGGAAAAGCTTGAGTCAAATGTAAGTATTAATGATATTAAGCTGTTCTCTGGGGAACAAGTTACAAATACATTTGATTCGGGAAACATAGTTGAAATTGTACCAGTTTATACTGGACGTAATATATCTCCTATGGCAACAGTTATTACGACAGATGGTTCAAGAATAAATCTAGCTAAAAATGCTATAGGTGGATATTCGTGGAACTGTGGAATGAGTAAAGCTGGGACTTATAAAGCAGAGATTGTTTTAAAAGATAACCAGGGACAGATTAAGGCTATAAGTACCAAGGATTTTATAATAAAACCTGTAATGGAAATATCTGAATGTGAAATAGATATAACTCCAGGTGCAAGTCTTGTTAATAAGCCTATTAAACCAATAATAGATTTATTTGTAAAGTGCCGTGCAACTAATGTGGATAAGCCTGTAAATGTTAAATGTAGCGTTATCACCCCTGAAGGAAATGAAATATTTTCTAAACAGATAACTTCAGTTTTAAAGATAGGTGAAAATAATATTGCAATTGGAAGTTTTTCTCCTGTTGTAACTGCAAAGGCTGAATATACTGTAAAAACTGTATTATCATATGATGGTAAAGAGATTTGTCAAAGAAGTGAATATTTTCATATACTTGAAAAAATTGATTCTACATACACTACCAATCAAGATTTTGATAGAGGAACTCTAAAAGGTGTAAATCATGAAGAGGTACCAGATCAATTACAACTAAATAAATATGCTGAAGTTTTTCCGTATATATGGATAGCCAATGCGGCAGAAAGTACTGTGTCTAAGATTGATACAAGAACTGGAAAAGAAGTTGGACGATATGCTACTGGTGTTGCTGGAAATCCTTCGCGTACAGCTGTTGATAAGGATGGAAATTGCTGGGTAGGAAACAGGGCGATAGGAACTGTTGTAAAAATAGCAATGACTGGCGGTATTGACAGAAATGGAAATGGTAAAATTGATACTTCTACAGATTTAAATGGCAATGGTGTAATTGATTCCAATGAAATTCTACCTTGGGGTCAGGATGAAGCTATATTGGCAAACACTGCAGTTTGTAATAGCAGCTCAAGTTTACCAAGAGCTTTAGCTATTGACAAGAAGGGACAGGTTTGGGTAGGACTGTACAATGAAAAAAGATTTGTTGTGTTGAACCCGAATGATGGTAAATTTACAGGTATTTCAGTCAATGTAAACTCTACACCGTATGGAGCGACAATTGATAAGGATGGATTTTTATGGACATCAGGATATTCAGCAAGTGTCATTGATAAGCTTAATACAAACAATAATACTTTTGTAGGAACTTATAATATTGGAGCGGTTCCATATGGTATTGTTGTAGATAAGCAGGGCATTGTTTGGGTGGCTTCCTATACACAAAGTGTTCTTGTTAGATTTGATCCTGCTACAAATACATATACACACCATAAAGGAAATGGTGTAACTGGCAGAGGTGTTGGAGTAGATCGTGATGGAAACGTATGGGTGGCATATTCTGGAAATAATTGGGTTGATAAATTTGATTCAAAAGGAAAATATTTAGCTTCAACTAACCTAGCTGCTTATGGAGGTACAGGACCAATAGGAATAGGTGTAGACAGTGAAGGTTATATTTGGGCAACCTGTCAGACATCAAACAATACTGTTAAGATTGATTCATCAGCGAAGGTTGTTGGTGTATATAAGGTTGGTCAGGGTCCTTATACATACAGTGATATGACAGGCTTTAATTTACAGAATGTTACTGCTCATGAAGGTACATGGACTGTAACCTATGATGGAGGTAAAGAAGAATGTACTTGGTCAAAGGTATCTTGGTTGGCAAATGAGCCTGATAAAACAGGTATAAAGGTGAGAGTTAAAGGTGCAAACCAAGTTGAAGAACTTGCTGCTAAGCCTTTTACTGATGTAACAAATGGTGTACCATTCGTTAATGTAAGCGGAAGGTTCCTAATGATTGAGGCTAAATTAAGCACTGCAAGTACTCAAAGCCCACAATTAACAGAACTTAAAATCGAAGGAAAAGAAGGAATTCTTTTGGCTGATGCAGGTGATGACATTACTGTGCAGGCAGCACAGGGAGAACTCTCAGCAGATGTTACACTTGATGGTTCTGGCTCAATAGATCCTGATGGAAACAAGCTTACATACAAATGGAGTTGGACTAATGGAAATGATATTTGTACAGCTGAAGGAGTACAGCCTACAATTAACTTGCCAATAGGTACTACTGAGGTTAAGCTTGTTGTAAATAATGGCTTTAGAGATTCTGTTGCTGACACTGTACTTGTTTCAGTAGTTGAAAATAATATACCATTGGAAATACCTCAAATACCACAAAATTTCAAAGCACAAGTAGATTCAGGTACACAAGTAAGCCTCTCATGGTTACCTTCACAATATGCTTCATACTATGAACTTGAAATTGATGGAGAGCTTCTAAACAATAAGGATAATACTGTATATGTGCATACAGGCCTTACTCCAGGAAGTACACATAAATATAGGGTCAGAGCAATAAACTCAAAGGGAGCTAGTGAGTGGTCAGAATTATTAACTGTTTCATTAACTAACTATGCTGATGAGATTGACAGGATTCTTAAACAAGTTGAAGCTATGCTGCCTAATCTTAAAAATACGGACATTATCCAAAAAGCACAGGAATTACTTAATAGTGCTATAAATTTAATGCCGAAGGTCAGTGAAGGACCTGTAAAAGATTCTTTTGCAGCAAGAATACAAAAAGCTCAGGATGCTATTAACGTAGCAGACATTGATGTTAAGCTTACGATATTGGAAGACATGCTACCTAATATTAGTACATTGGATCCAATAAAATCATCATTAGAGCAAATACAGATGGAGGTAAACAGATTACCCATAAGGCTAGATCAAGCAAAAAAGGACTTCCAAATCAGGATAGATGCTATTTATAAACGTTTTTCAAATTCGTGGTATACAAAACCCTTTATGGAATCTGCAAAAAGTAAAGCCGCTGTCATTTATTCAGATGAAAAAATCTATGCTATTGGTGGTATTATAAGTGCAAATGTATATTCTGATGAAATAGAAATGTTTGATACTAATGTTAACAATAAGTGGGTTATACAAACAAAAATGCCTGGTGGGGCAAGACAGGGTATGACAGCAGCTTCTGTTGATGGAAAGATATATATTATCGGCGGAAAGCAAGGTTCAAAGATTTTAAAGACTGTTGAAGTATATAATACAAATACTAATACGTGGGAAGAGAATAAAGCTGATATGCTAACAGCGAGACAAGGCGCAGTTTGTGCAGTGGTAGACGGGAAAATATATGTTATAGGAGGATCTACTTCAACAAAGTATTTAAAAACAGTGGAAGTATATGATCCTGCTACAAATACATGGTCTACTAAAAATTCTATGGCTGTTGGAAGAGATACTGCTGGTGTAGCTGTAATTGACAATAAAATCTATGTTGTGGGCGGTTATAAGGGTGATGGTGCATATCTTAATGATGTTGAAGTATATGATCCTGCTCTAGATATTTGGGAAACTAAGGCACCAATGAATACTGTAAGACGTGCCCTTGGAGTTTGTCAGGTAAATGGACTAATCTATGCAATTGGAGGATTCAATAAAGACGGTGATCTTAATACTGTAGAGGTATATAATCCATCAACTAATGAATGGCAGACAAAAAAAGAAATGACTATGAAAAGAAGTTATTTAAGTGCAGTTGCTGTTAAGGGTTCTTTATATGGAATTGGAGGAACTAATAACGGAAATCCAGTAAATACAGTTGAACAATTTATACCATAAACTCAGAATGTGATGTAAGAAGACCGTAAACAGTGTAAAAGACTGTTTGCGGTCTTTAATGCTGTCATGAACATAATTGATTAGTTTATATAATCAAGATATAATAAATCTATCTTACATAATTGAAAATTAATGTAAATTCTAGAGGACACCGAGATATGAAAACATTGACAAAATTATTATATATTCTTTTCTTTTCTATTCTTATTTTGAATGGGTGCAGCAAAACCAACAATGCTGATTTAGAGAAGGTGAGTAATTCAAATAACACCCCAAAATCAAATAGTCAAGCAACGGATATGGCAACAGAACTTGATAAAAATGAATATTATTATGAGCCAAATGAGTCTGTAATAGAAGGTATACTAATAACAAGGTTATACTATGGACGGCCAAATTATGGTGAAAATCCTGAAACGGATGAAAAGGAGTATCCTTTCATTTTACAGCTGGATAATCCAATCAAGGTAGTTCCACAAGAAGGGGATACAGAAAATACGACTATAGAAAATATTAAAGAGGTACAAATAGCATCAATGAATGATGATACATTAAATATC
>JAEWZA010000357.1 GCA_023395575.1 Bacillota bacterium | reverse complement strand
GTATTTTTCATATGGCAGTATTGCACAAAGAGGTAAGCTTCTATGGAGATATGTGGTAAATTCTCTTTGTAATATTATCTCATGTTCCATTGATACAGGATATCCATCTCGCTTGCCACAAACAAGACTTCTATTTTCATTATCCTCAGCAGGGGTTTTATCTATCTGTAGCTCAAGCTTTTGCACCTCATTCGAAGTATCAACAATCTTATCCTGTTCCATTTCTTCAGGTTTTGCAGTACTACTTACACATTCTAAGTATTCATCAATAAATTCAGCTATCTCCCTCACTGTAGGATTACTATACAGCTTGCTTGCAGGTAAATCCACATTAAACTCTTGGTTGACAGAGGAAACAACCTGTATTGCCTTAATAGAATCTCCTCCAAGGTCAAAGAAACGGTCATTTACTCCTACCTTATTTATGCCCAATACACTCTGCCAAATTGCTACCAACTTCTCTTCTGCGATATTTGCAGGTGCAATATATTCATTATCTGCTGCAACTGTCCTGTCTGGCTCTGGAAGCGCATTTTTATCTACTTTTCCATTAACTGTCATAGGAATACTATCCAGCATTACGAAAAATGAAGGAACCATATAGTCAGGAAGTTCTCTGCCTAAATGTTTTTTTAGCTCACTTATTGATGGTTGTCCATCTGAAACAATATATGCAGTTAAACTCTTTAATCCGTTATTATCCTGTCTTACAGTTACAACTACATCCTTAACCAATTCATGCTTTAAAAGACAGCTTTCTATTTCTCCAAGTTCTATTCTATAGCCTCTGATTTTAACTTGAAAATCTTTCCTTCCAGAAAATTCTATATTCCCATCTGAAAGCCACTTTGCAAGATCTCCAGTTCTGTACATACGCTGATAAATTTCACTTGAGAATTGACAGTTAACGTACTGTATTTCATTGTCCTTCAGATTTAGTTTTATATCATCCTTTGAATAAAATGGATTTAGGACAAATTTTTCAGCTGTAAGTTCAGGACTGTTGAGATACTCTCTTGCAAGTCCGTCTCCTGAAATGCAAAGTTCTCCAATAACTCCTGTCGGCACTACATTATTGTCCTTATCCAATATATAAATCCTTGTATTTGCAAGAGGTTTCCCAATAGGAACATTTTTACCAACAGGCTGGTGTGATTTGTACTTGTAGAAGGTTGCACAAATAGTGTCTTCAGTTGGTCCATAGCCGTTTATAATGCTAATTTCCGGATTAAGCTTTACAAATTCCTCCAGAACATAATCTTTTATTCCCTCAACACCCACCAGCATTTTGTTAAGCTTCACACTATCCTTATTTTTCATAAGCTGCTGTGAAATCTCCCCAAGTATTGTAGGTGGAATGTAAGCAAAGGTTATTTCTTTTTCAATAATTGTCCTACATAAGCTTCTAATATCAGAAACCATAGGCTCATCAAATAACACCAGTGTAGCACCAAAGGCTAACGGAAGGAAAAGCTCACATACGCTCACATCAAAAGAAATACTTGTAAGGCTTAATGCTTTGTCTTTCGAACATATACTACTATCAAAGGTATTATTTATACAGAACAAGAAATTTATCAAAGAATGATGTTCTACTACAACTCCCTTTGGCTTGCCAGTTGAGCCTGAAGTATAAATTACATATGCAGCAGCTGAAGGTTCAACACTTACATCTAGTTTTTCACTCTTATCGATATAAAACTTCTGTTCTTCAAGGTTTATTATATCCACACCTGTTTGAAGGTTTTCCAGCCTATCATAATATTCTGAGAGTGTTAATATCAATTTTGCCCCGCTGTCCTGCAGCATATATTTTATTCTTCCATCAGGATTTATGGGGTCCATAGGCAAATATGCCGCTCCTGACTTCAATATGCCCATAATTCCAATGATTAGTTCTAATGATCTATGTGTACTTATTGCAACAATAGCTTCCTTATTTATTCCCTTGTTTCTTAGCATTCTTGCAATGCAGTCAGCCCTTCTGTTTAGCTCATAGTAACTAAGCTTTTGCTGGCCAATCTCCACTGCAATTCCAGCAGGGTTTTTAAGTGCATTTTCTTCTAATAATTTATGTATAACGGTATTATTAGGGTATTCAAAGGCAGTGTCATTAAACGTTGAGACCATTAGCTTCTGCTCAACCTCTGACATCATGTTTATATCTTTAATTAAAATTTCAGGATTCTTTGTAATTGTATCAAAAATATTTATAAAATGTTTTACCAGTCTTTCAACAGTTTCTCTTTTAAATAGTTTTGTACAGTATTCCATGTCAAATTTAATTTTCTTACCATCTTCAAAATCTTGAACTGATATATTTAGGTTTAAATCAAATTTAGAAATGTTGTTCTCAAACCCTATCTGCCCAAATTTAAGACCCTCTGATTCCAGTTTCAGCTTTTCAGTATTCTGGAGAGTAAGCATTGTGTCAAACAGAGGTGTTCTGCTCATATCACGCTTAATATTAACTTTATTAATTAGGTCTTCAAAAGGATAATCACTGTTTGCAAATGCCTCAAGAGCAATCTGCTTAACTTCTTGTAAATACTGTGCAAAGGTTTTTTCTGAGCTTGGATTACTCCATATTACAACTGTATTTACAAACATACCGATAACATTCTGTAGTTCCTCCATTTTTCTATCTGTAATAGGAGAAGCCACTATAATTTCATCCTGACCCGTATACTTTGAAAGCAATACTTTATACGCACTCATAAGAACCATATATAAAGTTGTTCCTGTTTTTTCAGAAAGTCTCAGAATTCTTTCGCTTAGTTCATTGTCGGCCTCAATAATAACTCTGTCGCCTTCAAAGCTCTGTATAGAAGGTCTTTGGAAATCAATTGGCAGCTCAAGCACAGGTATCTCACCATTAAACTTTTTGAGCCAATATTCTTCCTGTCTTTTTATGTTTTCTGAATTTAACTGCGTATTCTGCCATACAGCATAATCAACATACTGAACATCAAGCTCCTGCAATTCCATGCCAAGATAAAGCTGCACCAACTCCTTGTCAAATATAACAGAAGACATTCCGTCTGTTATAATATGATGCATATCAACAAACAGTACATGCTTCATTTCATCTATTTTTATAATTTTGCTTCTAAAAAGCGGCGCTTTCTGCAAATCAAAGGGTTTCACAAAAGATTTGAGAAGTGCCGGAAGCTCTTCAGGTACAGTGCATACATGCTCATCTATTTCAAAATCAACCTCTTTGGCTACAATCATAA
Organism: Bacillota bacterium; assembly: GCA_023395575.1. Classification (GTDB taxonomy): domain Bacteria; phylum Bacillota; class Clostridia; order Acetivibrionales; family DSM-1351; genus Ruminiclostridium. The sequence goes on along the minus strand of JAEWZA010000357.1, from coordinate 4,360 downwards.
CAGGTGCATTGTCCTTAATATGAAAGGACATTCTGAAGGCATTCTGCCTATAAACAATCTTTTTCACTGCGCTTTTTAGCCTACCAATATCGAGACTGCCTTCTATAGATATTGCCATTGGCATGTTATAGCTATTTCCGATTCCTTCAAAATTATTTATTATATACATTCTTTTCTGGGCAGAGGAAAGAGGATAATACTCTCTTTCATCAACTCTCACAATGTTTGGCAATTGAGCTTCTATCTTTTTATTATGGTTACTGTCCAAATAAGCTGAAAGGGATGAAATAGTGCTGTATTTCATAATATTTTCTACGTTAATTTTAATACCAGTACTTTTTTTGTATTCATTTACAATTTGTATTGCAATTATTGAGTCTCCTCCCAATTCATAAAAGTCATCATTAATATTAATTTCATCGTAGCCCAGAGCTGTACACCAAATATCTCCAATAAGTTTTTCAGTATCAGAGTATTTGCCGTCTTCTTTTCCAAATAATTTGAATTTCTTTATCTGCTCCATCAATTTTGAATCCTGCTTCACGGCTTGAATTATTGTGTCTGTGACAGCAATACTGCTACCTTCAGGCATATCAATCCAACACCTTTTTCTCTCAAAAGGGTATTCTGGCAGCTTTATTCTTTTAACAGTGTTGTTTTTATAAATCAAATTAAAGTCTATCTCATTACCACTTACGTATGCTTTACATAGAGTATTTAAAACACTTCTGTCTATTATAAACGTATTGTTTAAAACTTCAGCAATTGAAACTGCAGCAGCTTCATCAAAAACTGAAGGCTCAGACTTTTGTTCTATTGCTTTTCCTGAGAAATATATTCCATTTTCAGCATATGTTTTAATTCCCTCGTTTATAAGCTTATCAAATGCTGCTGACAGCTCCTCCTTATTGTCAAACACTAACGCTAGTCTTATATTGTGGTGCCATCTTCCAGTGTTTGCACTATAGCACATATCACTAACATTAATTTCAGTATTTTGATTAATAAGCTCCTTATACTTAATTACCAACTGTTTCAGAGAATTTTCATTTTTCGCTGATAAAGTTAAAATATTAGAATTAATCTCTTCTATTTGCTCATGAGAGTCATTTAGCGGAGCTTCTTCAAGAATTATATGACAGTTTGTTCCGCTCAAGCCAAAAGCACTTACTCCACACCTTCTTGGAAAATCATTATCCCAATCTGAAAGTCCACTGTTAACATAAACAGGTGAATTTTCAAAATCAATTTTTCTGTTAGGATTCTTAAAGTGTAGACTTGGAGGTAATTTTTTATTTTTAAGAGATAGTACTGATTTTATAAGTCCAATAATGCCCGATGCACAATCAAGATGTCCTATATTAGTTTTAACAGAACTGATGCCACAAAATTGCTTTTTATCAGTGTACTTTCTATAGGCTTTGGTTATTCCATCTATTTCTATAGGATCACCCAGCTCAGTGCCTGTACCATGCGCTTCTATATAGGATATTGTTTCAGCATCTATTCCTGCATCCTCCAGTGCCGCAATAATCACATCCCTCTGAGCTTGGGCATTGGGCGCGGTAATTCCAATACAGTTGCCGTCTTGGTTCGCAGCTGTTCCCTTTATTACTGCATATATATTATCCCCATCTCGAAGTGCTCTGCTCAAAGGTTTTAAAATAACTGCAGCAACCCCTTCTCCCATACCAGTTCCGTCTGAGCTGTCATCAAATGTTCTAGCCCTCCCGTCAGAGGATTCAATTCCAAGCTTTTTGCTGCTTTTTACTGGAAGTAAATTTATTTTTACGCTACCAGCTATTGCAACATCACATTCCATATTTCTTAATGCCTTACATGCCAAATGTACCGCTACCAACGATGATGAACAAGCAGTATCTATACATATTGAAGGCCCTTTCAAATCAAGCAAATAAGAAATCCTACTTGGAATTATAGAAGAAAGATTCCCCGGGAGCGCATCAATTAACAGTTCCGGATTGACTTTTTCTATAAGCCTTTTGTAATCAAATAAAGCATCTGCACTATATCCAAAATATACTCCAGTATTGCTGCTTTTGAGTCTGTCATTTCCATAGCCTGCATCTTCGACAGCCTGCCATACAGTTTCAAGGAATACTCTTTGTTCTGGGCTCATCAAGCTAGCTTCCTTGGGCGAAATTCTAAAAAAACTGTAATCAAATTTGTCTACAGCTTCAAAATAGGAGCCATTATTATATTCCTTGCTCTGCTTATTGATTCCAACAAGTTCAGCAAAAATATCCGCATCCTTTTGTCTTGATTTTGGAAAATAGTCAACGCAGTCTCTTCCTTTTACAAGGTTGTCCCAAAATATATCAATATTTTCAGCCATAGGAAGCCTTGCAGCTATTCCGATAACAGCAATATCTTTCGTAGTTTCTTCTTTTATCATATCACTTACATTGTCAGTATCACCCAATTGCTCAAATATTAACGAATCCAAATCCATATTTGCCTCCCTAGTTCAAAAAAATCTATTCTAACTTGCATTAACTTGACTTATCGATTCTACTTTGTCTTTTTGAAACATTTCAGATTTCAAAAACTCTTTAAATATTTTGTTTTTTGATGCTACTATACCAAATATTAACAACGCAACTCCTGAAATCCCTGTAATATAGTACCACTGAAATTTTTCCATTAAAAATCCATACAACCACATACCCGGTGGTGTTGCAATATATAAGGCTGACATAAACACCCCGAATATTCTTGCCCTCATTTCTGCTGGAACTTGTAATTGAAAATATGTAATCATCGGAATGTTCTGGATGGCATTAGCTGCTCCGAATATCAACAAAACAATTCCAAAAACCACAGTTAAAACCCATTTAGAACCATTTTCGAAAACAGATGCTTGTGGAAACACACACGTAGCCACCATTATAGCCTGTATAGAAAATAGCACAAAAAATCTTTTTAAAAGTGGGCTAGTATTCTTGAAGGATGAAACAACCAAAGCACCAATTATTGTGCCGATAGCACACGATGCCTGTATAAACGAAAGTTGTATGCCTGACACCTTCAATATATTGTAATTTATAAAGGGTAATATCATCTGAAGAAAGGGCAGCAACACAAAATCAACTGCGGCTGCAAATACTAAAAAGAATGCAATTGTCCTATTCTCCAATAAATACTTGTATGTCATTATTACATCAGAAATATATTTTCTTTTTTCAATTACCTTAGCTTTGTCTTCAATGATAAACTTTATAAAGATTTCTGAAACTCCAGAAGCGATAAATAAAACACCATTAATCAGCATTATATTGCTTATACCAATTAACCCGTATAAAATAGCCCCTAATACAGGCCCTGCAATATCAATTACAGCACTAATTGATTGAAGAGTTGAATTAAGCTTAGGAACCGTCTCAGTTTTAACAATGCTTGGTATTGATGCATTACAGGCTAAAGCAAATACTGACTGTATTGTCCCAAGTAATAAAACATATACACCAAAAAGCATAATATTATTTGGATTCAGTTTAAACACTATAAAGAACATCAGTATAGATAATCCAGTAATGATATCTGTTAATACCATAATCTTTTTCTTATCATGCCTATCAACAAAGGCCCCTGCTACTAAGTTGACTACTATTCTAGGTAATACAGATAGGCCTATAATAAATGAAAACGTAGACGCACTTCCTGTAGTATCAAGAACATAAAGGCTTAGTGCAAAATTAAATACACTTGCACCAAGGGCAGAAGCTAATCTTCCCATTGCTAACAAAACAAAGTTTAACCTAAAAGTTTTATTGTCCACTTTTCCTCCTAATGTACTATAAATAACTCTATTTTTTCTGCATTATTGCTGCATTTATAAATTTAATATAATTCTCACCCAGTTCTTTTATCTTTGCAGACTTCAAAATAGTATTATTGAAATCAAAATGTATAACTGGATATCCGTTAATTGTATTAAAATCTATTACAAAATCAAAGCAATCAAGATAATTTGCTAAATTTGAGTTATTATTTATATTAATAAGTAGCAATATTTCATTTTTTAATTTTTTATTATTCTGTGTACTAATACTTCTAACCGGTATAGTATCAGTCTCCATACCAGCTTTAACTCTTTTTGCAAGTTCAGCCAACTGCTTTGCTCCAGTGGTTTCAATTTTTATAGGACACAATTCCTCTCCCCATCCAATATTAAGACAAACCACAGACTGTTTTGTAATCTGATGAAGAAGATGCACAAGTAAGGCTATCAAAACGTGCTCTACCTCATAATCACTGCACCCTTCCAATTTCTTTATGCTCTCATACATGTCCTTCCTAAATTGATATCCAAAAGAAGATGCCACTGCCTCAACCGCTG
>JAEWZA010000279.1 GCA_023395575.1 Bacillota bacterium | reverse complement strand
TAACACATTGATACAATCTAAATGCAATATAGTAATTAACACTTCCAAGTGCAATTAACATTATAATGATACCAATAGTCATACCTATTATTGTCAAAATCATTCTCCTTTTCGTGTATTGTTGTTTTCTTCGATTTTATGTCTGTATATATCAATGGTCTATGCATTATTATGATCCAATGTATATTCGATTTAATTAATTTTGCTTCCCCATATGGCAACATTATCATTTTTAGCTATTGTACTAAAGGTAACAACAAATTTACTTAGTCCACTATCCCATTGTTTGAGAACAATGCCCGCATAATTAACTCCATTGACAGTTAGTATAATGTTATTTTCACCACTTAGTTGCCATTTTCCATTTACATTTCCCGAAATTGTGCCATCATTATTTAGTGTTATTTTGGTAGAATTCTTTATGGTTGCACTAATCTCTTTGCCATGGTTAATATAAGCATAATCTCCTCTAACTTCTTCTGCACTATATTTTGTAATGGTTTCTCCGCCATAGCGATGTGGTGCAACAACAGGCCATCCATCCTCATTTATAAACATTTGATGTACTCTTACTTGATGTATTTCTCCCTGACCTGGGAATCTAGTATGAAAAATAAGATAATACTTATTTGTCTCTGCATCGTAATATGCGCAATTATGGCCTGGAGAAACATAACCCACTCCACTTTCAGCAAACTTGAAATTCCCCATGAGTTTTAGACCAAAAGGCTCTATAGATTTATCATCAAAAGTCGTGCCAACAGCACCACGACAGTCAATCATATTTTTTCCAGCCGCATCAACAAAAGGTCCATCAGGGTTTTTTGAACGTGCAACCCTAATATTATAACCGCCAGTAGAATCAAGACCGCCAAAGCTTAAAAACAAGTAATAATAATCCGATTGAGGACTATATAACATATAAGGCGCTTCAATCCTACTGTGATTTCCTCCTAATAGTTTTTTCCCATAACCCTGACCTGAGTAAGGTTTTCCTGTTTTAGGATCCATCTTTAATATAAAGATACCCCCTGAATAAGAGCCATAAACCATCCATAGATTTCCGTTTTTATCGAAGAATGTGTGAGGGTCAACAGTATTAGGATCCTTTGTAGCATCGTAGATAGTTCCCCCTTCTCCTGGTTGATTCCACATTCCAGACTTCAATAAGATACCCGCATCCTTGTAAGGACCTGTTACGCTATTCGATACTGCCAACCCAAGTGTTGACCTTGGAGAATCACCTTTGCATAAGCAGTAATACATGTAAAATCTTCCGTCCTGAAGCTGAGCTATATCACCTGCCCACATTGTTTGAGTCTGTGCCCAGTCAAAGGATTGTTTTAATTCTGTAAATACATTCGGTATCAAAGGATTTGTGTTGCTGACGCTTGAAGAAATCTGCTGCCATTGCATAAAGTCAGTTGTCTTGGCAGAAGCCAAATGTGAACCAATAACATAATAAGTTCCATTAGTCTTTATAACTGAAGGATCATGCACAGATACATCTTTAAGTGAAGGTATAACTGGAGTTGGAGGTATTTCATCCGCAGGAAACACAGATATGATACCTAGTAAAAATTGTTTATGTATAGCATAGTCAATTGAATCCACCACACTATCTCCATTTACATCAGCAGCATTTAGGGCTTCATCTGTTAATGGCGAATAACCCAGCAAATATTTTTTAATATGAGCAAAATCTATTGAATTGATCTGACCATCCCCATCTACATCACCATATTTAATGGTATTATATAACTGTAGTGCCACTTCATTTGATGAATCTGCATATACACTAAAATTCATAAAAACCACATTTATACTGGTTAAAACGACAAAAATCACCAATGCCATAATCATTTTCTTCGATATCAAACTTTGCATAGAAGTCCCCTCCTAAAAATACTTACTAGCTTAATATTATCAGTCTTATTTATCGTATAATAAACAGATTCAAAAAACAAGTACACAATTAAGCCCTTTCAATCAATATTTCGTATTAATTTACTGCTCCATGAAATGAGTTTATCAAAATAAAAAACCAATTCAACATCTCACCTCATAATATACTCGTACAACTTATCCTATCTATATTAATCTGACTTATAAATTACTAATGCTATCAATTATACGATAAAAGAAGACTCCAAATTAATGAAGTCTTCTAATAAAAATCATTACTTTGTAGATTCCTTTTTTTCTCTAAGTACCTTAGGAACCTTAGGTTGGTAAATCAACAACATACATTTACTAGCCTTCTGAATTGATATTTTCTCAATACTCTTTCCAATTACATTAGTTAACTTTGTCTTTGGCATACTATCACTCCTCTTTTATGTATTAAATATCTATGTAATTTAATAATTACCGTTAAAATTGTCCCTATGAATCTCATTTTTAGCTAAGTTTTCTCTTGCTTTTATTAAATCTGTGTTCAACCTTTCTATATATGCCTCCCTAGCTTGAATGTTATATACAGAGAAAAACAAACAAATATAAATTATAATTGGAACAACAATAACCCCCATTAATATTAGTAATGTCGTTTGTGTTTCTAGCGAACTATTTATTAGGAACTTGTCTAATACAAATATTTTTACAGCTGCAACAATCCAAATAATATTAAAAACAGAAGCTATCAAAGAAAAAAGACCTAGCTCTTCATCTTTTATTAGCGTTTTCCATATATTAGTGTTTATTTTTTCATCAAAATATTTTTGTTTTCTTAAGTATAAAATTATTATTCCCAGTTCTACCACTCTTATTGGTAATGAACCAACAAAAGCATTGATGATGTTATCTTTTAAATTAAATTCATTTAAGTTTGTACAAAGCATAATAACCTTATAGTTCACAATTTCCAGCATAGCATTACTTATACATGCCACAGAAACAAAAGTAAATACTGCAAAAATTCTTTTTAAGGTTTTTTGATTGTAAAGTAAGCATATTATTAATACCATAACAAATACGAAAGAAATAAATATAATTGTCATATCTACGCTAAAGAAGTACCTTAACATATTTGAAACTACTGCAGGAGTAAGAACAGATATAACTATTTTTTTATTAAATACTATCATATTCGACATTCTTAATAATATTAATGTTGCAATAACCACATAACTTTCTTCCAGGATAGAATTCAATAAAATATTAGAAATAAAATCAATAATTTCAATCATATACTTTAATCCCCTTATATTAAATATAGTATTACGACATATATTTACATACTTTATTATATATGGTACCATTCTTTTAAGGTAATTTTACATTTACCGTAAAGATTTGTAAATAGCCCAATTACATTTAACAATTATTTTAAGGAAATAAGAATGAAATTTATTAGAAAATTTGCATACTCGAGCGCAATTTATATACAAAAAAACAATAGCAGCAGCCATGAAAACAGAAGAATCCTTTATTTCGGTTTTCAAGCTATATACGGAGATATTGTTAAGCTTATTATTGTTATTTTAATTTCTTCTGCCTTACAATCACTTTTACAAGTGCTAGCACTGACATTTGCATTTGCTTTACTCAGAAGATATGCAGGCGGATTTCACATGGACACTGAAGGAAAATGTATTATAACTACTGTGTGTTCTTTTGTTATCCCAGGGACATTAATTAGTAAGCTTAATTTTGAAGCGAATACCTTCTGGATTATAATTATTAACGCGATAGTATTTTTAAATTGCTTATTACTCTTAAAAAAATATGCTCCAAAAGATTGTGTTAATAGGCCAATTGAAGAAAATGAGGAAATTGTGTTTAAAAGAAAAGCTATTCGTGACTTAATTATATTAACAGTAATATCAATTATTCTCACTTTTTTCGGTCAGCACTTACTATCCTTATCAATAATTGCAGGAATTATAATTGAGATTTTTACTTTAGTTCCATTTGGATATAAGTTGTTTGAGAAGATTAATTCTGCACATTTGTAGCTGTGAGTATTAACCCGAGACAGGATGCCTTGGTTATACGGTCGGCGGAAGTACTTGTTCTGCACCACAATTATTTCAGCGTCAATTTGGGGAGCGAGCCATAGTTATATATTGCACGGGAGTAAAATTTAAGCAGTTTACTATTTGATATATTATTTCTTGTTTTGCAACAGCTCCTTGATTCTTGGGAGTAACCCATTTAGATAAGTTTGTACGGAGCAACAGTAAACCAGTATATAATTATGCTATTAGCTTATACTTGTACGGGAGTACAACTTAGATAAATGAGGTACTTGGCTAAGGATATTTGTTTTGAATAGCACAACGCGTTAAGTTAGTTAATTTACAAAAAAAATACCTACTTTATGGTAGGCAACTTCTTCTGACTAATAAACTATGCTTTTTTGTATTATTCTTTTAGGTTATCTAGTTGCTTAGCTTAATTCTACTGCTTTGTACAAGCAATCTTCAAAGTTTATAAAGCTATCAATCGCATTCTCTTTTTGACATAAAGTAATTTTGAAACTCAACTTATCTATTTCTTTAAATACGCTCTTCTTTTCTTTAATAATATGTTCAGCCCTTGTAACCTCTTTTTTATAAAACTCGTCAGTTTTTACATCACTTTTAAAGGTTTCTAAATTCCCTTCATGGTCAACATACCAACCTAAATCTTCAGCAAGTCGCTCAAATTTTTTCTCAATGGGTTCAATAAATAAAGTGAACTTCCAATTATTACCATTATTTTTCCTAAAGCTGAGCACTAAGCTGTTGTCCTCTCCTTTTTCTTCCCAAAGGATTATAGT
>JAEWZA010000231.1 GCA_023395575.1 Bacillota bacterium | reverse complement strand
ATGGCTTATCGACATCGGGAGAGGCTGTTGTGAATGGAACTTTAACAGTAAATACAAATAATAAAAAAGCATTACAAGTTAGTTCCGAAGGTAATGTGATGATTGGAACAAATGCTGCAGTATCGGGGACTCTTTCAGCAACAGGAGGAATGATTGTAACTGGAGCCAGTACTAACATTGATACAGATGACATTATTTTTAAAGGGCATATGCTTAAAATTAATAATAATGTTGAAGTAGACCAAATTGAAAAAAGTGGTGTGGCTGTTTATAGAGGAAAGGATGATAATGACGCACTGAAGCCTCAGGCAATGCTTGTATGGGATGAAAAGGAGGGTGTCTGGAAAGCTGGTACAGAGTCAAGAGCAAATGATGGTAAGACTGGTTTGTATAATCTCTTGTACGGCAGTAAATGGGAGCAAATGAGCAACCAATCAATAGCTGATGACTACCATAGACATAATGTTTTATATGATCCTAAAAACACATTTAAGGGTTTAAGTGTAAATGAATCTGCAAACGTAGTTATTAATAATTCCATTATTGTATCAGATAGTGTTGTAACTGGAAATGGAATTGAAACTGCAAACAAAGAAAAAGAACCTCCATCTAAGTTGTTTTGGAATCGAAACCCAACTGAGAATGCTGAAGTTGGACAATGGCAAATAACGGATAATAAAGGTAATACATATGATGTAGCATATGGAGATACATGGAAAGAATTGACTCAACAAAAAAATGCTGATATGTTTCATCACCATGAAGTAATATGTGGCAAAGAGGGAAATGTAACTTTAAGCTCAAGTGAAGCAGGTAATATTGAGGTAAGTAATAATCTTACTGTTAAAAAGAATCTTATAATAGATGGAAACATTGACATAAAAGGTGAGGGACTACAGAGCATAAGGTTGGAGCAAGTAGTTACAGAAAAAACTATTATTGTCAATAAGCCTGAGAATGGTAAAGAACTGGCACCAGAAGGCGGATTGGAAGTTTACCGCGGAGAGGGACTGGAAAATGCTAAGCTAATCTGGGATGAAGGAAGCAAAAAGTGGAAGATAGGAACAGGAGATGTCCTTACTGAACTGCCTAGTGGCGATAAATGGGAAAGGGTCACTGGAGGAGGTATTGCAGATGGCATGCATGATCATAGAAACCTTAATTCTGAAGATGGAGTGTCAGTAATTTCTGTTGATAAAAATAAGAATGTAAAAATAGATGGGCCTATTTCTGCGAGCAATGGACTTTCAGTAGCGAAGGATGCCAGAATTAAGGGGGCATTGACAGTAGATGGTTCGGTAATCCTTAATGGAGATATAACGGTTACTGGAAAACAAACTATAATTGAAAAAGAAATCGTAAAAGTAAATAACAGTTCTGTTTTAGTTAATCAGTATAAAAGCCAATCAACACCTATAGAAAATGAAGGTGGGCTAGAAGTGTATCGAGGAGGTAACGCTCCAAATGCAAGGCTTGTATGGAATGAGGCAGAAAAGCAATGGAAGATTGGTATAGGGGAAGATCTTGATGCATTGCCCGGTGGCGAACAATGGGATACTTTAACAGAAAATTATTTAGCAGATGGAATGCACAAGCATAGCAGATTATATGATACAAAAGGCAATTCTGCTCTTAATATCAATCAGAACGGCGATGTGAATATAGATAATAATGCATATGTAAATGGTGAGCTATTGGTAGATGGCTCATTGAAAGTAAATGGAAAACTCATTGTTGATAACTTAAAAGAATATGTAAACAAGGATATCATAGTAACAAATGAATCAATTATAAGCCTGAATGATGGAACAAATACAATTGTAGACAAAGGCGGTATTGAAATTTTCCGTGGAAACAAACCAAAGGCGCGTTTTATATGGGATGAAAATTCAAAGGTTTGGAAAGTTGGTATTGGAGAAAATTTAAGAGAAATTAATCCAGTACAGCTTTACAATGATAGAGGCGATACATTGGCATTGAGTGTTCGTACTAATGGAAATGTGGATGTTGCGCATGACTTGCAGGTAGGTCAAGATCTCACAATTATGGGATATTTGGACGTAAGAGGACCATTAACAAGAATTAATAGTTCAAATATTGAGATTTTAAGTAATACTGTTGTTCTTAATAGATTTGATGAAGGAACGTTGGCTGAACACTCTAATGATAGTGGTATTACTGTATTTCGTGGGGATGAAGAAGATAGTCCTGCAAGAGCTGCTTTGGTTTGGAGCGAAAAGGATGCATGTTGGAAAATTGGACTAGCTGATGATCAAAAGGCGTTTAAAGTAAATACTGATGGAAGTGTTAACAGCCAAATCTATAAAGTACAAGATACTTTAATGATTAATAATGAGGGTATATTCTCCAATATGGGAACTGGATACGGTATGGGCATAGTTTATGGTTCAGACCGTTGGAAAATTGGTTCTAAGTCACAGCCTGGAGTATGTGTTACAGCAGATGGATTTGTAGGAATTGCAATTAAAAACGAAGACCCTAAAGCAGAACTTGATGTGAATGGTAATGCAAATATAAGTGGATCTATGACAGTCCAAAAGGATATATCTGTAACTGGAAACATAAGTGTGACTAAAAATGCAATTGTAAATGAAAATGCAACCGTGAAAAAAAATATAACTGTGGAAGGCAATGCTAATGTTAACAGCCTAACAATTGGTAGTGGCTTCACATTTACTGAAAATGGTATTGAAATGAACAGGGAAGATAATCCTGATAGTCCTAATCCAAAACCACCTGCAAAAATATTATGGGATAAAGATACAGAGTGTTGGAAATTTGGGTATGGTACAAAATTTACTGCTCTAAACATTGACGGAGAAGATGCTGACAATTTTCCTTATCAACTTTGGACACAAAATAAATCTGGAGTTGCATTAGAAATCAATGATATGGGATTTGTTGGGATAGGAACAGCTAAACCATCTAGCAGATTGGATGTTAATGGAGATACAAATGTTCAAGGAAAACTAGAAGCTAAGTCAATAATAACAAGCCAATGTATAGTTAGCAATAAATTGACAGCTAATTCTTTTACAACAACCAGATTAGGCAACAACATGCCAGCAATGTTGCAGTGGAATGAATCACAACAGAAATGGCAGGCTGGAATAGAAGGTAATCTTCAGAACATAATACTTGGGAACCATACTCATAGTGAACTAAGTAATAATAACACTAAGATTGCTATATTAGAAGATGGCGGAGTTAAAGTAGGAGAAATAAACATTTCAAAAGATGGAATAATTGAGGCAATAGGTGTTGCTGTTGCAAGAGATATAGCGGTAAATGGAGGCTTAACTGCAGCCGCAGATGTGGTAATCGGAGCAGTAGCAAAAACTGCTAATTTAAATGTATTTGGCGATACAACGGTTACTGGAACATTTACAGCAAATGGAGGCTTGAATACAGGTGCAAGTAGTATTACGAATATAAAAGGTACTTTATTTGCAAATAAAGGCTTAACTGCAGCCGCAAATGTGGTAATTGGAGCTGCAACAAAAACTGCTAATTTAAATGTATTTGGCGATACAACGGTTACTGGAACATTTACAGCAAGTGGAGGCTTAAATACAGGTGCAAGTAGTATTACGAATATAAATGGTACTTTATTTGCAAATAAAGGCTTAACTGCAGCCGCAAATGTGGTAATCGGAGCTGCAGCAAAAACTGCTAATTTAAATGTATTTGGCGATACAACGGTTACTGGAACATTGGCAGCAAATGGAGGCTTAACTACAAACAAAGATGGGTTCAAATCAAAGGTAAATGACAATATTATTGCTCAAATAAAATATGATGAACAGGAAGGCTGGCAGGCTGGAACTGAGAGTGAGCTTAAAACTATTTGTTTCAAGGAAGATATTAATAATCTTGATGGTATAGTAAGTGCAATATCAGTAGGAAAAACTCCTGACGGAAACGGAACTACAACTGATCTAGAAGCAGATTATACAAATATTAATGGAGTATTATTAGCAAATCAAGGCTTAACTGCAGCCGCAAATGTGGTAATCGGAGCTGCAGCAAAAACTGCTAATTTAAATGTATTTGGCGATACAACAGTTAGTGGAACATTTTTAGCAAATGGGATCTTAAATACAGGTGCAAATAGTACTACGAATATAAATGGTAAATTATTTGCAAATAAAGGCTTAACTGCAACTGCAGATGTGGTAATCGGAGCTGCAGCAAAAACTGCTAATTTAAGCGTATTTGGCAATACAGCGGTTAATGGAACATTTACAGCTAATGGGGGCTTAACTGCAGTCGCAGATGTGGTAATCGGAGCTGCAGCAAAAACTGCTAATTTAAATGTATTTGGCGATACAACGGTTAGCGGACCATTGACAGCAAATGGAGGCTTAACTGCAGCCGCAGATGTGGTAATCGGAGCTGCAGCAAAGACTGCTAATTTAAATGTATTTGGCAATACAACGGTTAGCGGACCATTGACAGCAAATGGAGGCTTAACTGCGGCCGCAGATGTGGTAATCGGAGCTGCAACAAGCACTGCTAATTTAAACGTATTTGGCAATACAACAGTTTCTGGAACATTTTTAGCAAATGGAGTCTTAAATACAGGTGCAAGTAGTACTACGAATATAAATGGTAATTTATTTGCAAATAAAGGCTTAACTGCAATCGGAAATGTGGTAATCGGATCTGCAACAAAAACTGCTAATTTAAATGTATTTGGCGATACAACAGTAGACGGAAAAATATCTGTAATCAACGGAATAGAGATACAGGCATCAGACGGTAAAACCGTTAAGCTTACAGTAATAAAGAAGGATTCAAATTACGAAATTTCATTGGCAGCAGTATAATTCAAAAGGTGGATTACATGTTGAAGCAAGAACAGAAAAATTTGAACTCCTATGTAGCTTTACAAATACAAAACAAAATTTTGCTTTGATAACTGAATTTTAATCAAACAAGAGTACAAAAGAGTAAGCAACTTATAATAATCATGTATAGGTTGCTTACTTTTTTGTTTTTTTACACATGCTTCCAACTTTTATATGTTATATTAAAATAACAATAAGGACTTCTATGTGTTAACATGATAAAGTCGGGGTATATTAATAGTTAGATGTTCTTATATAAATGTTGGGTATGGAGGCATGTTTATGGATATTAAAGAAGTTGCTGAAATTTCTACAGCCGCAGGTGAAATACTATTGCGCAATGGAGCTGAAGCATATAGGGTTGAAGAGACAATTAAAAAGATATGCAATTCTTATGGATATGAGGGTGAATGCATTTCCAATTCAACAGGTATTTTTATCTCTGTTATTACTCCTGATGGACATATGGTTACATCAGTAAAGAGGATTAATCAAAGAGATGTTGATCTTTATAGAATTGAGAGAATTAATTCTTTTTCAAGGGATTTGATTAATAATCCCTTATCTTATGAAGAAGCAAAAAAGGTATTAAAGGAAATATATAATGCTCCCAATTTTTCACTGGGAGTTAGACTGTTAGCTGCAAGTATGACAGCATTTGTCTATACACTTTTTTTTAATGGAACTGTATTAGACGCTATAGTTTCAGCTATTATTAGCATTGGAGTATACTATGCCCTTGACAAGATATCAAAGGATGGAATGTTTCAATTTTTATCATATTATCTTTCTGGACTTATAATTGGAGTAGTAAGTTTTGTATTGCAATTATTGATACCTGAAATCAACAAGGACAATGTTATTACTGGAGCAATCATAGTGCTTCTTCCTGGAGTAGCATTTACAAATGGCATTAAAGATATACTTTATGGTGATTATGTTTCTGGTTCAGCTAAATTGAGTGAAGCAATTTTAATTATTGTTGCAATGGGAGTGGGGATTGCAACCGCACTTTCACTATTATTGAAATGGGTTTGAAAGGTTGAAGGAAATTATATAAATTGAAAGGATGTGCTGAGCTCATGCAAATTTATGTTATGGAAATGCAATTTCCTGGATGTTTTTGCATGAATGTAGGGCATGGGGCATAATAATGATAATTAAAATAACATTAGCATTTTTTGGAAGTATTTTTCCAGCAATACTATTTAATATAGATAGGCGAAAAATAATTTTGGCAGGATTATGCGGAGCTATTGGATGGGCTATATACCAAATTTTGTTTTATTTTACCCAGAGTCCAATAATAGCTTCATTTTTTGGAGCAATTGCTATAGGAATTTACAGTGAGTCGTTAGCTAGAATAATAAAATCTCCTGCATTTAGTTTTTTAATACCCGGCATTTTTCCTCTTGTACCGGGCTATAAGGCTTATACCGCATTAAGACATATTGTAGAGAATAATTTGTCTGCAGCTCTAGATAAAGGAATATTAACACTAGCTGTTGCAGGAAGCATAGGATTTGGTATAATGTTTTCAACAGCAATGTTCAAGCTTGTTTTTAAAGGTAAGCGTGCAAAAAGAATATAAATAATAGTTATTTATGTACGAAGTTTGAGTAATATAAAAATAAAAGAGCAGGGATTCTTTCAAATCCCTGCCCCAAATAGCTATGATTTAACAAATTTAATTTAAGAAACAATTTTTGGAACATATACGTCTCTATCAATAGTTTCCAATTACTGCCCTAATTAACTGTGGCCACCCATTTGGGGCGAAAACAGTCCCTCGGACATTAACTGAACACAAGAAGTTATCCATTACGGGTATGCGAGAAAAATAGTTTGAATTAATCAAAATTATCATCTCCCAAAACTCGATATTTTAAATCCTTGCCTGCGTCCTATAATGTCAAAATTCATCCCATTTCTAGGATATCCAATAACATCACACAGTTTTGCAAAACTATAATTTTCGAGAAATAGAGTTGTCCAATGGAACCATCCCCCCAACTATTTTCATTAAACCTTAGCTATTGGACACATTTCTGTATCCAGTAAATATTATGGTCATATTTCAAATTAAATATACATGATAAGAAAATTTTTGTTATTAATTAGTCATCAACTTTTGCATTGCTTTTATTATTAAATTGCGAATTGGTTTTGCCCTTAGTAATATTTTTTTCAGACTTATTTTGCGAATTGGATTTTGATGAAATCTTGTGTCCTTTGCTTCCTTTAGCCATAAAGTTATCTCCTTTCTTAGTATATCCATGCCTATAATTTTCAAAGTAATAATGCATAATGACATGAACTTGACATAATTGAATTTGTAAAAAATTAAACTTCGTAAACTTATATTTTGCTTATTAATTAATTTTATACAGCTAACATGCTTACTGTTTAGCCAGCTATAAAAAACAGACAGAAGAGAACATTCTTTCGGGTTGGTTTTTCTGAAAAAACACTTCGACCATTATCTGCAAATAGTAATCCAGATTTGAAAATTCAGATGATTTCACTTGACTAACTGCTATTGCAGGATATAGTATAATGTAATAATTTGAAATTCTTAAGAATATAGGTATTTAATTTGAGTGTTGTATAGATTTTCTTAGTAAACATATTTAGAAGTATAAATGCAAATAATTATATACCTAGTAAAAAATTTTACAAAAAATAATGAGTTAAAAAATGTTTCTATTATTATGAATAGAACATAGACTTAAAGAATGATATTAGAATATTAAGGTGTTAGTAATTTAGATAATAAAATCTGAATATAGATTAATACTTCCCAAACTATAGGTAGGCAGACTTATCAATGGAAGGTTGAAATGTTGAAATATAGAAAATGATAATTTTCAAAACTTTTTTGAGAAAGTAGGGTTATGTTTGACTAATATATTGATACGATTATTTATTAAGGACTATGAAAATATTAATAATCCTCTTGTAAGAGAGAATTATGGTAAATTTGCAAGCGTATTAGGAATTGCAACTAATCTATTGCTTTTTATAATTAAGATTATAGCTGGACTACTTTTTAATAGCATATCAATAGTAGCCGATGCTGTAAACAATCTTTCGGATTCAGCTTCCTCTGTAGTAACACTAGTTGGTTTTAAAATTTCTGGAAAACCTGCAGATGAAAAGCACCCATATGGACATGCACGAATGGAGTATATTTCAGGCTTAATAGTATCCTTCATTATCATATTTTTAGGTTTACAGCTAATTATAGGCTCTTTTGAAAAAATTAAAGCACCTCAAATAGCGGAATTTAATATGATATCAGTAGCAATACTTATTATTGCTATTTTAATAAAACTATGGCAGTGTATTTTCTATCGTAATATGGGTAAGAAAATTAATTCTATGACGCTGGTAGCTACCTCTGTTGACAGTAGAAATGATATTCTTTCAACATCAGCTGTTTTAGCAGCAGCTATAATAACACGTTTGACGGGTTTCAATCTAGATGGGTACATGGGAGCTCTAGTGGCTATTTTAATTATTATAAGTGGTATAAAGTTGGTTTCAGATACCATAAGTCCATTGTTGGGGATGGCACCAACAAAAGAGCTAGTGGATAGAATATACCAAAAAATTTTAAGCTATGAACATATAATTGGATTGCACGATTTGACAGTACATAGCTATGGTGCATACAAGTGCTTTGCTTCTGTACATTGCGAAGTATCAGCTGAGCAGGATATTATGGTTAGTCACGATATTATTGACAATATTGAAAGAGATTTTTTAGAGGATGAGGGGATTCACTTGGTAATTCATCTTGATCCCATAGTAACAAATGATGCAAAAACTAATGAACTTAAAGAATTGGTTAAAGGAATTATTTTAGAAATATCACCTGACATTAGTATGCATGACTTTCGTGTGGTTTGTGGAATAAGTCATTCCAATTTGATTTTTGATATTGTAACTCCATATAATACAAGACTAAATGATGAAGATTTAAAGAAGCTGATTTCAGATAAAATACAGGATATTGATGAGAAATACCGCTCTATAATTACAGTTGATCACAATTATGTACCAGACAGTAATGATGATAGAGGAGTAAATTCGTAAAAAGTAATAAATTTTATTAAATTTCTTGGAGAAAAATCAGTATATTGTTTGAAGTAAATATGCTCTGCGCTATATATTGTAGGCCATTTTTGAAAAGAAAAAATTTCTATTGACAAATTTAAAAAAAACTATTGAAAATTTTGTCGAAATGGTGTATAGTATAAATAGTTAATAAAAGTAGGATTTGTAAATTGAAAAAATAGCATATGAAAAGGTAAACTTACTGAAAAGTAAGGACACAAAGCCATGAGTCTAAAGTGTGAATGCACCATGATTGTCAGGTTGCCAAATTGTTAAACGTATATACGTTTTATTTAGCTGTGGCAACTTTGTGTCACAGCTTTTATTTATTTAAGTTAACCTTTAAAGAAATTCTTTACATAAATTTAACTAAAACTACATAGAAGACTTAGTACTAATGGCATAGTAAGTTTATAGTTATTTATTTAGTGTGGTTGGAGGTGGATTTAGGTGAATAAGCTAACAAGACTAATCGATAAGGATGTATTACTTAAAAATGTTAATTTGGGTAATTTTGTTAAGATAAAGAGTAATTCTGTTTTAGAGGAAGTTGAAATTGGTGACTTTTCTCAAGCAGCACAATATAGCAATATATATAATACAAGTATTGGTAAACACTGTTCAATTTCGCCCTTTGTCAATATAAATCCTGGTGATGAGCGTGTGGAGATTGGACATGATGTAAAGATTGGCTTGAATGTATTAATCATGTCAGGAGTAAAAATTGGAAATGGTGCAATTATAGAATCCGGAAGTATTGTTACTGAGGATGTTGAGAGCTATAGTATTGTTCGTGGAGAACCTGCTAGAAAAGTAAGAATGAGGTTTTCTGAAGAAATGATTGCTGAGATAGAAAAAATGAAATGGTGGGATTGGGATTGCAACAAAATTATGTCAATGTTTAATACTTTTAGGAGCTTTGATGAGTTTTTAGGTAAGTATTCACATTCAGAATTCAAAAATGAAAGTGAAAAGGCATTTTGTTTGCAATAGAAAGCAGTAATAAATTAATATATTAATAAATTAATACAGCAATAATCTAATTCTAATAAATAAACTTTCCTAAATTCTATGTTATGTGAAAAAACAACAAAGGCATTTGCTGAAAAGCAAATGTCTTTGTTGTTTTTTTCTATGTATAAATTACTCAACTTTCTAACATAGAGACAATTGGTGTATGTGATTTATCAACGGAAGGTTGGTAACGTAAAAAATCAAACTAATTGAATAAAACATCATATTGAAAAAATAACACAATGTGTATATAATGTGGTTATAAGCCATATTGTGATAAATTTTGACAAGGTATTTATATCTGTTTTTCAACAGACTAGTTATTAGAAAATTTTTATATATTCTCTAACAAAATTATTATTCATAACTTAATGACTCATTGTACAGCTATCAATTTTTGTATTGCTGGTCTGATATATTACTATTTTTGGAATACTACACAAATTATCTATCTTTTAAGGTACTTTATTTTATTTATTTGATGAAGTGAGAAGATAAAGTGTTATTTTTTCGATGAAAGGAGGGATTGTAAATAAAAACCTAAGCTGTTTTGAAGAAGATAGAGTAAAATTCAAACTAAAACAAGCTAAGGTTTCGATTAAACTTGTAATATTTGTCGGAATTAATTGATTTTTTGAAAAACAGTATAATAATGTTCCTTGCATAACAAAAATAACAGAGGAGTGTGCTAATAATGAGTATAATAAGCAAAAAGACTATAAGCTGGTTTTTAAGCGGTGCTATTGCGTTATCGTTGCTGGTTTCCCCTATAGCAAATGTATCCGCGGAAAGTTTACAAGTCAATAATTATCAGCTAGATAACAGAATTAGATTAAATTCTATTGGATTTTTACCAGACCAAGTAAAGAAAGCAACAATTGCATCAAATTTTTCTGAATATAAACTTGTAAAAGATAACGGTGAAGTAGTCTTAACTGGAAAGCCAACTTCAATGAATAATTCCGATACTAATGAACAGGTATATATAGCAGATTTCTCATCGGTCACACAGGAGGGATCTTATATACTTATTGTTCCGGGTATTGGTAAAAGCACTACTTTTAAAATTGCAAAGGATATCTATTTAGAACCTTATAAGGCATCCATGCTTGCTATGTACTTGGCACGCTGTGGAACATCAGTATCTGCAAATTATAATGGAAAAACATTTTCTCATGGCGTATGTCATACAAACGACGGATATTTAGATGCTATAACAGGACAACATACAAAGGCAAATGGAACAAAAGGTTGGCATGATGCTGGAGATTACAACAAATATGTAGTTAATGCAGGTATCACCGTGGGTTCTATGCTCTTTGCATGGGAGCAGTTTGGTGACAGTATTAAAGACATTAAACTTACAATGCCGGAGAATAACAATTCAATGCCGGATTTCTTAGATGAAATAAAGTATGAAATTGACTGGCTCTTTACTATGCAGTACCCAGATGGTAGCGGTAAGGTAAGTCATAAGCTTACAACTAAAGGCTTTGGAGGTTTTATTCTACCAGAGCAAGAATCAGCTGAAAGATTTTTCACACCATGGGGAAGTGCTGCAACAGCGGATTTTGTAGCTATGATGGCAATGGCATCAAGAGCCTTTAGACCATATGATGCACAGTATGCAGATAAATGTCTAAATGCAGCAAAAGTTAGTTATCAATTTTTGAAAGCAAATCCTAATAATACAAAACCTGAGCAAAGTGCTTACGGTACTGGAGAATATGATTCAAATGACTCCGACGACAGACTTTGGGCAGCAGCAGAAATGTGGGAAACTACAGGTGATAGTAGTTATTTGAATGACTTTGAATCAAGGGCAAATTCATTCTCTCCCAAAATTGATGCAGATTTCGACTGGGCAAATGTTAATAACTTAGGAATGTTTACATACTTACTTTCAACAAGACCAGGTAAGAATGAAACACTCTATAATTCTATCAAGAATTCAATTACATCTTGTGCATATACTATAGCGAAAACAGCAAGTAACCATGGATATGGCAGAACTCTTGGCTCTAACTACTATTGGGGCTGTAACGGTACAGTTGCTAGACAAACAATGATTTTACAAATTGCAAATCAAATTTCTCCTAACAAAGATTATATAAATGCATCACTTGATGCTATAGGACACCTATTTGGTAGAAATTATTTTAATCGCTCTTTTGTAACAGGTTTAGGTATCAATCCGCCTAAAAATCCTCATCACAGACCTTCTGGGGGAGACTCTGTAGCTGAGCCATGGCCAGGTTACCTAATTGGTGGAGGATGGCCCAGTGCAACAAGTTGGGTGGATAATCAGGATAGCTACGAAACAAATGAAATTGCTATTAACTGGAATGGAGCACTTATTTATGCATTAGCAGGCTTTGTAAATGGATTTCCAACAACACAACAATTATATGGTGATGTTAATGGTGACAATACAGTTGATGCAATCGACTTTGCATTAATTAAGCAGTATCTTATGGGGCAAATAAGTACTTTCCCTGGAAAAGATGGTATGAAACTGGCTGATGTAAATAATGATAACAGTGTTGATGCACTTGATTTTGCAGTTGTCAAAAAATACTTGTTGGGGCAAGTAACAAAGCTGCCAGTTTAGTTTTTATAAAGTGTAGTTTATTGAATTCAAGCTATATTTGAGAAAATGTTGTAAAGCAATAAATAATATATATCGACAGTAAACAGAAAATTTTGTTTTGCAGCAGCTCATTATTGAACTACAAAGTAAATAAAGAAATTTATTAAAAAGCTCCAGCTGCTCGCATGTTAGCAGCTGGAGCTTTTTCGCAAAGAACTCACAAAATATAGCATATTGTTTATTATAAAACTCTATTTCGATGAATAGATGCAAAATACTTCGGTGAATTGATGCAAAATACTAGGTTTATCATTAAAAACTATAAAATAAAAAATATTATATATAAAATTGTAATAATAAAGAAGTTGTTCCTTAAAAACAAAGTAATGTATAATCATACAAAAAACGGGAGGAACACAAAATGAAAAAGTTAGTAAATGTATTAACAAGTATAGCAATTGTGGTTATGTTGATAATACCAACAAATGTGTTTGCAGAAGCTAGATTAAGTATTACTGCCACACCAATTGCAGGTGAAAACTATATGAAGCTTGATTGGACAAACCTTGGAGCTGGTTATACCTATACTGTTTATGCAAAAGGGCAGGATGAGGAAATTTATCAAAGTATACCTACAAAGAGTAGTGTAACTGTACTAAATATTTATCCTGATTCTGTTGCCCCATATTCTATTCCAGTTACAAATACTGGTTTATCAGGAACTGCTAAAGATTTAGAAGGTAAATCTATACCGGATAGTGGTATCCTTAAAACTTGGCTTGAAAAGGAGAATATTAATGACGTTAAAATAGAAGCTATTTCACTTACAAGCTTTAATAATAATCCATCTAAGTATTTGAACAAAGCTAATGGTAAGTGGAATTATGATTGTGTTTTCTATGGTATGTGGAATTTATTTTCTGAAGTAACATACCCTAATTACAATGCTGTAGAATACTTAAGATCATTTATTCATGAGGGTGGAGGCTTTATGACTTCACATCATACTATAGGTTATAGAGGATTGGATAAAGGAATTAATAGGTTAGCAAATGAACTTGGTGTTGAATTATTTGCACGGGAACAAGCAAATTGTAATAATGCATATACAGGAAGAGACTCTGACGGTAATTTATTTTCAACCGTGTCCTTTGAAATAAATGACCCATCTAGTTCAAGTAATGCGGATAGAACAGATTACTGGAATTATTCTGCAAAAGTTCAAGTCGCTAAAAAAGGTCTTCTCACAAACTATCCATTTAAGGTAGGAGAGATAGGAACTACATTTGATATACCCCTCCAGCATGGTATGTCTGTTTTTGGAAAGGGAGATGTTTGGATGACCTCTGTTAATCCAACAGGATTTACAGAGGGAACATTTAAGGAAATAAAAAAATCTCCATCAACAGGACAAAGTGGAACAAATAACTTCTATGTTCATACCTATAACAATACAGCAATTATCAATAGTGGACATAGCTTTCCATCAATTACACAAGCGGAAACCCGTATTATTGCAAATACACTATACTATTTGGCGCAATTAACCAGTGAAAATTCTTGTGATGACCATAAATCTCAGGATTTAACAAACCCTGATAATGTAAAAATTACCAATATATCTGATGACAATAATAATCTGACTGTGGATTATGCAAAAAGTAAGGATAATGGAACTGAGTATAAATACTATGTAAAGGCAACAAATTACAAAGACCCAGAAATAATTTCTGAGACTGTTTCAAGTATAAATACATCAGGATTAGCAGGATATTCATATGTAATAGATAATATAGAGAATACTGAACCAGATAATGTGGTTGATACAACTGATTTATCAATATCAGCACCATTGGCTGCATTAGATATAAATAAGCCTATATATATTCATATTAAAGCTATAGACAAGGCTGGTAACTATTCAGAAACTACTCATAGTACATATAAGTATTCAAGTAAAATAGAGTTAAACCAAAAATCAATTGTTTTAGCAGAAGGAAGCACAAAAGCATTAAATGCAACAGTAACAAGTATTTTTTATACAAATTCGGATATTAATTGGACATCAAGCGACGAATTAGTAGCAACAGTAGACAACGGAGGAAATGTAACAGCACTAAAAACAGGTAAAGCAATAATAACAGCACAAATAGCTGATACAGATACATTAGCTACTTGTGAAGTAAATGTAATTAATGTAGGTATGAATAAAACAAACGTAAATCTTGCAATTGGAGAAACTACAGCTCTTGAGGTGATTGCTTCATACCCGATAACGACAGGCATTGAGTGGAAATCTAGTGGTGAAGCAATAGCCACAGTGGACTCGGAAGGAAAGGTTAAAGCAGTAGGAACAGGAAATACAGTAATAACAGCACTAATACGTGATACTGGCATAAAGGTATATTGCAATGTAAGTGTTTATAACATCTCATTAGATAAAACAGAACTAAATCTAATAGAAGAAGAAACACAGCAGCTAATAGCCACAGCTTCCTCAAGCATAGTATGGAAGTCTAGCGATGAAACAATTGCAGTAGTTGATGCAGAAGGAAATGTAACAGCTGTAAGTGTTGGAACAGCAATTATATCAGCGCAAATAGTAGGCACAGATATATCAGCTAATTGCTCAGTCAATGTTTCTGCTTTGCTACCCGTCTTGCTCATAGAACCAGAATTAGATAATGCAAAGCTAAATCACATTGTATCAGCAAATTTAATTATTGATAATATAAAAGAAATAGCAGCAGAAGACGTAATAATTAAATACGATAGCTCAAAGCTGCAGTTTATAAATGTAGAAGAAGTAGACGGCATTATGTTAATTAAAAATGACATCCAATCAGGAGAGTTAAGATTTATATTAGCAAGTAAAGGTTTAGAAAATATTATTAATACTAAAAAAACGTTGTTAAAGCTGAACTTCAAAACAATAAAAGTAGGAGAAGCTTTAATTGATATAACTAAGGGTAGAGTATCCGATGGAATAGAAATGGAGAAAAGCCTAAAGGACTCAGAATGTGGGCAAGCTACAATAATTATATTGGACCCTAAATTAGGAGATGTAAATAAAGATGGAGAATTCACTCTTTTGGATTTAGCAATTGTTGCAAGACATTTTGGAGAAGATCCAACTTCGCTTCCTCAATACAATACAGATATAGACATAAATAAAGCAATAGATAAAGAAGATTTAACTCAAATAGCAAGATACATGCTGGCTAACCCAAATTACAAATTATAGTAACAATATTATATAAATTTAAGCAATAGTTTTAACAAGCTGTATAAAAAATTATTAACTCAAACTTGCACATAAAAATCTATTGGTGTGGTAGAATTATCAATGGTTTGTTCATTTGATAATGCTGCCACACCTGATATTATTAAGCTTTAAGCAGATATTCAACTGAGAAGTTTGACTAATCTGGGAGACTAATGTTGAACGGTTTAATTCAATAAACTTAAAACTAAACAAATTAGGTTTATAATTAGCGACAGTAAATATTACAAACAGAAACTCATTGCTTAGTACTATTAGGTCTCTTTTAGATGAGAAATATCCTATAGGTACTATCGTATTTATATTACTAAACCATCAAAAATAGATAACATGGCTAGAATATTTGGTGTAGAATGCTGGGGATATGAGTAGAAATGATCATTCATAAATAAAAAATGCCATCAGCATTTAAAGAATGTCTTAATAGCATTTTTTAGTAAACATTTAACATTTTTGACTATTTATTTTTTTAATAAAACAAGTCTTTATTGGCTATGTGGAGCTTTTAGTGGCCTATTTCGCCTTTGCTCTTATTATTATAATCTGGATTGGATGGATTCTGAGTTATTGCCTGTTCTGACTTGTTTTGAGAATTTGGTTTTGAGGTTGTCTTGTTCTTTTTTCCTTTACTCATTAAAATTAACTCCTTTCATATAAGTCAATTATTATCAGCTGAAAGCCTTATAAAATTTATAACATATTCAAAAAAACTAATTATACTAACTATCATTTCTAAATTAAAGTATTTTATTCAAGGTATATGTGATAAATTACTTTTTCGAGCCAATGCAATTTAAGTGTTTTTTGACCATGTTGGTGGAAATAGCCTCCAAATACAAACTATTTGCCGATATCAACAGATAATTATCCTATATTTATTGATTTTAATACAATATAAATTAATTTTACATACTTTTTGATAAAATAAGAGGGTGTTCAAATAATAAAAATATGATACAATGATAATAGACACGGATATTTTGACTAAACATGTCAAAAAAGAAAGAACTTTTTTATAATTATAGAAAATTGAAATTGCTTAAATACATTACATAACCCTTATACGGAGGGAATTAAAAAATGAAAAAACTGATACACAAAAATAAGAATAGCCATTTTATTACATATGCTCTTCTTATTATTCTTGCTTTTTGTGCATTGATTAGTGATTTTGCAATACAACAGATAAATATGAATTTTTTCTTAACACTAAGCAGTATTTTTATTTTTGTTATAATTGGTATAGCAAGAAGTAATGTTAGCCTAATGATAATAACAATAGTAAATTGTATTTTTGTTGCAATAAACGGATTTAACATAATAACTCTTATCAATATAATGGAGATATATTATGTTTGGGTTCTAAATAAAAACAATAAAAAAAATATAATATTAGAGGTTATAATTTTTGGGTTGTGTCTTTATTTTCCAGTAATTTTAGCAACCAGTTACAATAATGGCAGTATTAGTGTAGAGTCTGTATTCAGTATAGTTATGATATTTTTGAATAGGGTATTTAATGCTTTAATTAGTAAAATGATTTTAGATTATATGCCTTTTGAAAAGATAATTAATTTTACATATGATCGCCCGAAAGCTTTTACTTTATCTAGTTTAGTTATTCAAGTAAGTATAGCTAGTGTAGTAGTACCAATTCTTTTGCTTTCTATTGCAACTAACTCAAGTGACCAAGAGCAGATTACTAAAACTGCTGTTAATGATTTAAAAAGTGCTTCTGAATATATAAACAAGAAGTTAAATACGTGGAGTGAGCAAGAAATAAGAGATTTGAAATTGTTAAAACCCATTCCGGTTTATGACTTGATTGATAATGTGAAAATATATGTTTCAAGAGCAGACAATTCTGTTAATTTTCATTTATTAGACTTAGGGAATAAAGTAATAGCTAGTCAAAATACTGCTGAGTATATGAAAGAAGGATTGGAATGGACAAAAGAAGGCAACATTAAGGAGATTGAACCAAATGTTTTTAGGTGGGTGGCACCTAGAGATAATAGATTTATCATTAAAGATTATAACAGAGACAAAGCTTTTTTCTATGTAACTTCAATAGATAAATTTAAAGCAATTGTTTCTGTATCAGAATCAGCATATAAAGATAAAACAATAAATTTCTATTTTAATTTATTAAAGTTAATATTGCCTATATCTATATTCGTTGGTATTTTCTTTATAATTATGAAGAGATTTATGTTAAATTCTATTTTTGAGTTAATAAGTATAACCAGTGGCCTGCCTCAAAAGCTGAAAAACAATGAAACAGTTGAGTTTGCAAAGAGCAATATATATGAAATTGATTCGCTGACAACTAATTTTAAATTAATGGTAGATAATTTGAGCAGTATGATAAAAAATGTTGAAGCAACTAATAAAAAGCTTCAAGAATCTGAACGCTTGCTATTTGATCAAGCGCATTTTGATTCTTTAACAGGTTTACCCAATAGGCCTTATTTCATTAAAAAGGTAGAGAGTGACATAAAAAACTTTTATATAGATGATCAATTTGCTAATAAACAAGGAATAGCATTCTTTTTTATTGATTTAGATAAATTTAAAGCAGTCAATGATACTTACGGACATTCTGCAGGAGACAAGCTTTTGAAGGAAGTGGCTTATAATATGGATAGTGTACTTAAGGATTATGATAACAACAGCTCATTTATTGCTCGAATGGGTGGAGATGAGTTTGTTATTGAGTTTATCTATGATAACAAGGATGATATAACAATTCTAGCTGAGGCGTTAATTAGTGCTATAAACAAGCCTAAACAAATAGATAACATTGTATTGACTCCTGGTATTAGTATAGGAATATGTGTATTTCCCGATGATGGAGAAGATATTGATAGTATTTTCTTAAAGTCTGATTCGTCAATGTATAAGGCTAAAAATTCAGGTGGTAATAAATTTTTCTTTTATTCTAAACTTTAAATCATTAAGGAGTTGTTGCATTATGAAAAAGAATAAGGCTTTAATATTATTTATTGTAATTGCTTGTTTTTCTCTTACTAGCTGCAGTACTACTGAGAAAAATATGGATGTTGACAAAATTATAATGCCAAGTGAAGCTAGTGCTAGTATAGAACTTATTGATAAGACGGAAAGAGATGAAAATATTGAAGAGGAAGCTTTTGATTTTGTAGTATGGAATAACTCAATTATCGAAGAACATCTAGAAAATGCGGTTATGTCAAGATATCCCAAGGCTAATTTAAAAATAGTTAATTTTGATGGACCAGATTTTGAGAGAGTAGTTAAAGCATTAGCAGCAAATGAACCAATTGATTTGATTACATATTACAGAGAGGGTTTTGGTAATTTTAACTCTTTAGATGGATTTGAGGATTTATTAAAACCAGAATATGATTTAAATAGTATTAAGTCAATTTTTAATGAGCGTGAGTTGGAAAATTGTAAATCTTTCGATGATAGTAAGCTTTTAGCATTGCCTTTTCCTGAGTTTCCAATGGTAACATATTATAGAACTGATATATTGGAAAAGTATGGGTTTCCTACCGATCCAGAGGAACTGGGAGAATATATGTCAACTTTGGAAGGTTGGATGAAAATAGCTAAAGAGCTGAAAAAAGATGGTATATATGCTATCCAATGGAATGAAGAGCTTTTTCAGCAAGCGTTGCGAAACTATGGATTTTATGATGATAATATGAATTTAATTGTTAATAATGAAAAAGTTAGAGAGTCTCTTAAGCTCACTATTCAAGTGAATAAACTGGGGTTATCTAGCAAAGTTAATGTTTGGGGTCCAGATGGTCAAAAAGTTATAAAAGAAGATAAGATTGCTATGATGTATATGAATAAATGGGGTGAACCGTATTTACAGGGTATTGCACCTGAACAAGCTGGGAAATGGAGAGCGACCAGATTACCTTTAAATATTTATGGATATCAAAGTTCATACTATGGATCAATACCATCTACAAGTAAACATAAAAAACAAGCTTGGGAGATACTGAAAACATATTTGATAAATGATTATAAAAGCTTAACTTATCAAACAGACAAAGAAAGTGAATATCTTGGGGGCCAAAAATCAATGCTGTTGTATGATGAACTTATCAATAAAATTCCACTTCGTTATCCGACTATGTTGGATTACAATAATTTTTCAACATTTATGGATATTTTATATAACAATATGGATAATAAAAGTCCTGATGATATTTTTAACTTAGCTGTATCAAAAATTAATGAATCAACATACCATGAACATAATGTATTAACTGAATATCTTAAAGAAAACAGAGATATAAAAAAATAATATCAAAACAAAAAACAATTTAAGTATTTATTAGAGTCTAGCATCTATATCCAATCAGTTGTTCCATTGATATAAGCTGTTTGGCTTACTATATCAGTAATATGTTATCTGTATACAAAAATTGTTGTTTACAACAGCTCATTTTAAAGTTGAAATTTGTTGCTTTATTTTAATTGATTAGTAAAAAAACAGGAATATTGGTTAGTATTAGATTGTTTTGAATATGTTATTAGAAATGTATAAAAAATCAAGATAAAGAGAGCTTTACAATGTTTTCATTAGCAATAGCTTGACAATTCTCTGACAAAAATATTACCAAACATTGACATATGTTAAAATACAATGTAATATAATGTAAAAACATATGATATATTGTAAGGGAGAGAATTTAGAATGAAATCAACAGGAATTGTAAGGAAAGTAGATGAACTTGGTAGGATAGTATTACCAATAGAATTGAGGAGAACTTTTGATATTGAGGAAAAGGATGCTTTAGAGATATATGTTGATGAAGCAACTATCATATTAAAGAAGTACGAGCCAGTATGTATTTTTTGCTCTGATGCAAGAAATATAACTAATTATAAGGGCAAAAATATCTGTCAGAAATGTATGAAAGAGTTTAGAGAGGCTAAGTGATAATTTTTGAAATTAAATAATTTATCAGTATATGTCGAAGGCTAAGCATTATGTAATTAAATATGTATATTAAAAAGCCGCAATTCGTTAGAATTCGCGGTTTTTTTGACGTTTCTAAGATAAAAAGTTAATGGTTGCAAGTATTTTAGACTTATATCTCCATTGATATTTCTTTTACACCTACAATTTTCAACTGGAAAAGTTGTAGGATGAAGTATACGTATTATTATATTATGTAACCTAGAATGTTAGTCATACATATCCTGTAAATAGAGACGTATTTATACTTACTATAGAAAGGAGTAGTGCAATGAATGATATGAAAATTCCATATGGTTGCCCATATAAGGATATGAGTGAAATGGATATTGCAAATGAAAAACAAGCAACGGAAACGCAATTTAAGGAAGCTAATAATAAAGAAAGAGCTAAATGTCCCAACATGGTATTAGCGATGGCTTATGTTCTGGATCAAACATGGGAGACACCATATGAAGTAAATGAAGCACTAAAAAGAGGTACTTTATTCCCAAGCCTTGATAAGCCATTCTTGGGAGGAGGTAGAAATATATGAAGGCAAATATGAGTGAACGAGAAATGCTAATGTGGAAACTGCAGGCTTATGATTTTGCCATGGATGAGGTTGGTCTTTTTTTAGATACTCATCCAAATGACCAAATAGCTTTATCATATTTTAAACAATATCGTGA
The DNA here is from genome assembly GCA_023395575.1 of Bacillota bacterium. Lineage (GTDB taxonomy): Bacteria > Bacillota > Clostridia > Acetivibrionales > DSM-1351 > Ruminiclostridium. The sequence continues at coordinate 3,225 of JAEWZA010000231.1, read as the reverse complement.
TTTAAAAAATCAGGCAGAAAGAGATTTTTCAAGAAAATACGGACCAGTTACAATTGATAATTACGATTTTGATTTATCATCATGGAAATGGATTGATAGTCCATGGCCGTGGGAAATTGGAAGTGAGGTATAGTATATGTGGATTTATGAAAAAAAGCTACAGTATCCTGTAAAAATAAAAAACCCTAATGCCGCTCTTGCAAAAATAATTATAACTCAGTATGGTGGGCTGGATTTCAAGTTTTATTAATTTACAATCTATTATTAATTAATTTATTTATTTATTAACCATATTTTTAAGTGATTAGGAATAAGTTATATCGAGGTAAAAAAGTCACTCATTTCTATAAGTTGCGTGTAACGCTTCTATTTTATGACGGTGAGAATATCTCTAGCCTCGATGAAATACCGCTGATGTAATAAAATTTTTTCTACAATCGAAAAATTTTATATTGAATCTAGGTATTATAACGAGGCAAAAAAGTCACCCACTTCAACAAGGTTGGGGTAGCTTTTTAAACATAATAACTTAATAATAATTTAGAATAATTATTATTGAAATTGCCAAAAAAATATTAATTCTATAAAACAAATTTACTTAAAATATCGACAAATGAAACTAAATAGGATATAATGGTGTAAAATGTAGTATACGGTGATAATATGTTGTCTAAAATTGTAAAAAAAATTACTGATCAGATTGTTTTAAATGTTCCTGGAATAACTGAAGAAAAGGCTGAGCAAATTGATTATGGATTATACACAGCATTTTCAGATATTTTAAAATTATTTGCAGTATTGCTCACCGCACTAGTTCTCGACAAATTTGGATATGCTTTAGTTGCCGCAATTGTATTTGCGATAAATAAGTCTTATTTAGGTGGGATTCATGCAAAAACACAGCTCGGATGCTTAATCACTCACTTTACAATTATTTTTGGTTGTGTTTATTTATCAGAGGCAATAAATATCAGATATTTGAATGTGATTTTATTCCTTGCAGCAATTGTTTTGGCAGTATTATATGCTCCTGCAGACTTGGTATCAAAGCCTATTCTTACACTAAAGAGAAAACAAGAATTGAGGATTAAGGGAAGCATTGTTATATTAATCTGTTTTATAGCTACATTTTTTCTTCCTAGTGTCTACTCAAATATTATATCTATAATTACTTTAATATCGACTATTAATGTTACTCCAATAATGTATAAATTAACAAAAAACAAGAGAGGTGGGATAGTATGAGGTTTAAAATTAAGCTGATGGTCTTGACTGTTCTGTCGTTATTAGGGATGTTTGCTGCTACTACATCTGCAAATGCTTGTTGGCTATGGGCTTTTTATCAGAGGGAATGTCCTAAATCTTTACTTAAGTAATAAATAAAAGAGGCTATTAAGCCTCTTTTTCTATGCTAAGAACTTGTGAAAATATCATCTTTTCCTTGTCAAAGGATGTGGAGTGTATAATGTTTTTATATGAACTAAGTATTTTATTTGCTATTAAAAGACCATTTCCTCGGTCTGTTCCTTTTTGGGATTTCTTAAGATTTGGTTCCACAATACATTCATTAAAAATTTTGATTATGATATATTTGTCAGTAGTTTCTATTTGCATTTCAACTTTTAGTTTTCCATTATTTAATACTTCTTCTAAAGCATTGTCTAAATAAATACCAATAACCTCACATAGGTCAGAAATTTTTACATTTGGGATTGAATCCACCACATCAAAAACTTTTAGATCAAACTCAATTCCATTATGTTTCGCATAACTTGCCTTTGTAGAAATAATACCAAAAAGACCTACATTTTTTATATCGTATATGGACATGCTTCCAATGCTCTCAGTTATATTTAGCATTTCTTTAAGATATGACTCAGCTGCGTCATATTTTTTCATTTGGTGCATTGCATGTAAAACAGACAAATGATTTACCTGATCATGTTTTATTCGTTTTAAGTCCTGTAGTGTATTAGCCAGAGACTCATTATAAAAGGTTTGCTGATGCTGCTCTTCTTTTTGTATTTCGTACTTATGGTATATACTTATGTACCATACTGAGGATATAAAGTATATTAGAGAGGATGCAAGCAATACAACATAAGTGACGGGGTCAAATTCAACTATATAGCCTATTGCTAGGTAGGCTGTCATTATAACAATTGTGATAACTACTAAAAAACCAACAGGTGTTAAATTCTTAATATTTTTAATGGTTTTAGCAAAAGGAGACAAGATTACAAGAGCAAATGCAATAGTAAATATATATATATTTATAATAAAAAATAAGAAAAGGTCTGTGTTTATTAAATCAGGTGTTACAGTAATTCCAAATAGATAAGTAATCAAAGGTACGGTAAAGTCTCCAATTCCTATAAACAGAATAAGAATGCAAAATGACAGTACTGATTTAATCCATTCCACATGTAAAAAATACTTTATTATTATAATATTTAGTATGAAAAGTAGTAAGGGTTTAATAAACTGCAAGTTGTATGGAATAGGTAGAACAGTCATCCATAACGTAGAAAGAACCCCATTTAACAGACCATTTAAAACTATAAATAAAAATAAATAATTACGTCTTAGTACAATGCTAAAATTTGATTTTAGAAATAAATAAGTCAGAAAAGCAGTAATCATTGCAAAGAGTGTATTAACTAAAATTTGACCCAATAATAACACTAAAATTCCCTCCATGCCTAAATATTACATAATATTTAAGTTCTATTAAATTTAAATATGTTATAAGTACAGCTCTTTATATTAAAATAATTTAAATTAATTTAATAATATAAAGTGAATGTAATATACAAATTAGCTCATTACTTATGAACTGTCTTGCTCTGATGCTGGCATCATTTTGTTTTTGCTATTATCCATTATATCTTTTAGCTTAAGCAATTGTACGTATTTTTCAAGTTCTTTTTTGCTTTGGGGACTAAGACTATCAATGGTAGTGATAAGAGAATTTTGTATATAAGTTAATAGATGCTCTGTGCTTCTGTTATTTGTTCTACCTAGTAAATAATCACAACTTACATTGTAGAAATCAGCAAGAGAATTAACAGTATGAGTGTCTGGCTCTCTTTTACCTTGCTCGTAGTATCCATAGGCACTAGTTGTAATATTTAAAAAATTAGCGATATCCTTTTGCAATAATTTTTTTTCTTCTCTAAGTTCTCTCAATCTAATTGAAAGTTTGCTCATACTTTTGTGCATATA
>JAEWZA010000227.1 GCA_023395575.1 Bacillota bacterium | reverse complement strand
TTCTTTCATCACCATATTTTTCTGAAATAACAGCAATTTCTTTTTTAATTACTCCAAGAAGTAATTTTTCATCCGCTAAAATAGCTTTTAACTCTGCTATTTTTGCTAATAATTCTTTATGTTCATTTTCCAGTTTTTCTCTTTCCAAACCAGTCAATGCACGAAGACGCATATCAACGATTGCCTGTGCCTGAATATCTGATAATCCGAAACGTGCAATCAATTCTTCTTTTGCGATTTGAACAGTTTTACTTCCTCTTATAATTCTAATTACTTCATCAATATTATCAAGAGCAATTAATAATCCTTGTAAAATATGATCTCTCTCTTCAGCTTTATTCAAATCATATTTTGTTCTTCTGGTCACAACATCTTCCTGATGCCTGATATAATACTTTAACATATCATGAAGATTTAATACACGCGGCTCATTATTAACAAGAGCCAGCATAATTACACCAAAAGTATCCTGTAATTGTGTATGTTTGTATAACAAATTCATGATTACATTTGCGTTTGCATCACGACGCAATTCTACAACAACACGCATACCTTCTCTATCAGATTCATCACGAAGATCTGTAATACCATCAATTTTTTTATCACGAACTAATTCAGCAATTTTTTCAATCAACCTTGCTTTATTAACCATATAAGGTAATTCTGTAATAACAATACGGGATTTCCCATTTGGCATTGTTTCTATATCTGTTACACCACGAACCTTAACTTTACCACGTCCAGTTCTATATGCTTCATCAATTCCTCTGGTTCCAAGAATAATACCACCTGTAGGAAAATCAGGACCTTTGACAACAGTAAGGATTTCTTCAATATCTGTTTCCCTATCTTCTTCAATCCGATTATCAATCATCTTAATAACAGCACTGATCACTTCACGTAAGTTATGAGGTGGAATATTAGTAGCCATACCTACAGCAATACCAGTAGTACCATTCACCAAAAGATTGGGATATCTGCTTGGAAGTACAGCAGGCTCTTTTTCTGTTTCATCAAAGTTTGGTATGAAATCAACAGTATCTTTGTTAATATCTGCCAACATTTCCATAGAAATCTTAGAAAGTCTTGCTTCTGTATAACGCATGGCAGCTGCACCATCACCATCTACAGAACCAAAATTACCATGTCCATCTACTAATGGGTATCTGGTAGACCATTCCTGAGCCATATTTACTAATGCACCATAAATAGAACTATCACCATGAGGATGATATTTACCCATTGTATCTCCGACAATACGTGCACATTTTCTATGAGGTTTGTCAGGACCATTATTCAATTCAATCATAGAATAAAGAACTCTACGTTGCACCGGTTTTAATCCATCACGTATATCCGGTAATGCACGCGATGCTATAACACTCATTGCATAATCAATGTAGGAGCTTTCCATGGTTTTCTTTAAATCAACTTCATGAATTTTATCAAAGATATTATCTTCCATTTTTTAACCTTCCTTACTGCTTTAACAGTTTTAATTCAAGGATTAAGAGATTTTATTTTAACCTTTTATCCTCCTACACGTCTAAATTTCTAACATATTTTGCATTTTCTTCTATAAATTCACGACGTGGCTCTACTTTATCTCCCATTAATGTTGTAAAAGTAAGATCTGTTTCTGATTCAGATTCATTATCCATAACAACACGAAGAAGAATTCTTCTTTCAGGATCCATGGTTGTTTCCCATAATTGCTCAGCATCCATTTCACCAAGACCCTTATATCTTTGAATCTTATTATTCTGATCTCTGCCAATTTCAATTAAAATATTATTTAATTCTTCATCGCTGTACGCATACCATACTTTTTTATTTTTTTCTAACTTATAAAGTGGTGGTTGTGCTAAATAAACATATCCATTCTTGATTAAATCTGGCATAAAGCGATAAATAAATGTCAATAATAAAGTACTGATATGAGCACCATCCACATCGGCATCAGTCATAATAATAATTTTATGATATCTCAATTTTGAAATATCAAAATCATCATGAATACCTGTTCCGAATGCTGTAATCATTGCTTTTATTTCAGCATTTCCAAATATTTTATCCAATCTTGCTTTTTCAACATTTAAAATCTTACCACGAAGCGGTAAAATTGCTTGTGTACTTCTGCTTCTGGCTGTTTTTGCACTACCACCAGCAGAATCACCTTCGACAATATATATCTCACAATTTTTTGGATCCTTATCTGAACAATCTGCTAGTTTTCCTGGAAGTGACATACCCTCAAGAGCTGTTTTTCTTCTTGTAAGGTCTCTTGCCTTTCTCGCAGCGTCTCTTGCTCTTTGTGCTAATATTGATTTTTCACAGACTAATTTTGCAACACTTGGATTCTGCTCTAAAAAATAAGTAAGCTGTTCACTTACAATATTATCTACAGCACCTCTGGCTTCGGAATTACCTAATTTTTGTTTTGTCTGGCCTTCAAATTGTGGATCTTCAATCTTAATACTTACAATTGCAGTAAGGCCTTCACGAATATCTTCACCTGTAAGATTAGTCTCATTATCTTTTAACAACTTTACACTTCTTGCATAATCATTAAATGTCTTTGTAAGAGCATTACGAAAACCTGCAAGATGTGTACCACCTTCAGGCGTATTAATATTATTAACAAAACTATAAGAACTTTCAGTATAAGAATCGTTATGTTGCATGGCTACTTCTACATATACATTATCTTTTGTTCCTTCAAAATAAAGAATATCATCATAGATAGCTGTTTTACTTTTATTTAAATAAGTTACAAATTCTTTGATTCCACCTTCATAATGAAAATCTTTTACATGCGGTTCTTCTGAACGATCATCTGTAAGAACAATCTTGAGATTTTTTGTAAGGAAAGCCATTTCACGGAGTCTCTGTTTTAAAATATCAAAATCATATTCTGTTTCTTCAAAAATAGTATCATCCGGTTGAAAAGTAACTTTTGTTCCAGATTTTTCTAACTCACATTCTCCCACAACCTTAAGAGGATACATAACATGTCCTCTTTCATAGCGTTGTTTATAAATTTTTCCTTCCGCACATATTTCAACTTCAAGCCAGGTTGATAATGCATTAACAACAGAAGCACCTACTCCATGAAGTCCTCCTGACACTTTATATCCTCCACCACCAAACTTTCCGCCTGCATGAAGAATTGTAAATACTACTTCAACTGCCGGAATACCAGCTTTATGATTAATACCAATCGGAATACCACGGCCATTATCAATAACTGTAATAGAGTTTCCCTTATTAATAAAAACTTGGATTTCTGAACAATATCCTGCTAATGCTTCATCCACTGAATTATCAACAATTTCATATACCAAATGATGTAAACCTCTTACTGAAGTACTCCCTATATACATACCCGGTCTTTTTCTAACAGCCTCAAGCCCTTCCAATATCTGAATCTGATCTGCTCCGTATTCAGCACTCATTCTAAGCCTCCTAATTTTTAATACAAAAACTACCCACTTTATATAAATTAGCTAGTTATTATTATTTACCGTACCATTTATAACTTTAAATACTTTATTAATTTCAAAACGATTATTTACAAATTCATCTAAACCTGTACAAGTAATTATTGTTTGAATATTACCTATACTGTTTAATAAATAATTTTGTCTGTTATTATCTAATTCTGATAATACATCATCTAACAATAAAATAGGTGTATCTTTTGTTATTTTTTTTACTAATTCAATTTCTGATAATTTTAATGATAAAGCTGCTGTTCGCTGTTGCCCCTGAGAACCATATTTTCGAATATCAATATTACCGACATTAAAAGAAAAATCATCTCTATGAGGTCCAACTGAAGTTTGTTTCAGCTTGATATCCCTAAATAAATTCATCCGTATCTTTTCTTCAAATTCTTCTTTTAAGACATCAGGTTCATATTGTATTACTAATTCTTCTTTATCCCCTGATAATTTTTTATGTATATCAAAAATGATATCATTTAATTGTTCAATAAAATTTTTTCTTCTGTCTATAATCTGACTGCCAAAAGACACTAATTGTGAGTCCCATATATGAATGGTATCCTTCAACTCAGGATTCATAGAAAGATCTTTTAATAATTTATTTCTTTGATTTACAATTTTATTATAACTGTTTAAATTATATAAATAAAATTTATCTAATTGGCAAAGCTCCATATCTACAAATCGACGACGATCTGCGGGACCATTTTTTATGATAGCTAGATCCTCTGGTGAAAAAAGCACTACATTTAACAACCCAAGTAAATCGGCAGCTTTTTTAATCTTTTGATTATTAATAGCAATTCCCTTTGATTTACTTTTGCGTAAATGCATATCTATTTTTTCTTCAAGACCATCTTTTTCAATATAAGTTCTTATATGTGCTTCTTCCTGATTAAAATTTACAATCTCTTTGTCTTTACTGCCTTTATGGGATTTTGTAGTAGAAGAAAGAAATATTGCTTCCAGAATATTTGTTTTACCTTGTGCATTATCACCATATAAAATATTGGTTCCATTACTGAACTCTATTTTCAGAGAATCATAATTTCTGAAATTCTCTAATTCCAATGATTTAATAATCATATTTACACCTAATAACTTCACTATTTATCATCAACATTATTTCACTATTTTAATCTGCGAATTTTCAAATTCTACAAAATCACCTTCATATAATTTTTTTCCACGTTGTGTATCAACTTGCCCATTTACCTTAACAAGACCATCCTGTATTACAAATTTCGCATCAACTCCTGATTCAACTAAGCCAGCAGCTTTTATAGCCTGACCTAATTTTATATATTCATCTCTTAATTTTATTTCTTTCATAGAATACCTCTATACTCTGCGGAGCAGAAAATTTTTATGGATATTTAAATTTTAACTTACTGTTGTAAAATTAACAGGTAATACAAGATAAATATATTTTTCTTCTACATCTCTGATAAAACAAGGTGCTTTCGGATTTACAAAATATAAATCTACTTCTTCATCGTCAATTACCTTTAATGCATCAATTAAAAATTTAGGATTAAATCCAATCATAAGATCTTTTCCTTGTTTTGTAATATCAATATCTTCATTCATACTACCAACTGTAGAATTAATTTTTAACTCCATGGAATTATCAACAATAGATATAATAATTGGTTTCTTATCGCCTTCTTTTACAAGAAGTGTTGCTCTGTCAATACAATTTAATAATTCCTTTTTATTAATTTTTACTTTTGTTTCATAATCATTTGACAACATCTGATCAATTTTAAAATATTCACCTTCAATTAATCTGGATACAACAGTTGTACTTTCAAATTCAAATACAATATGTTTGTCCGTAAAGAAAATATGAATATCTTTATCAGTATCACCTGATAATATCTTACTCACTTCATTCAGAGTCTTACCAGGTACAACTACTTTTTTACTTGCATAACTATTTTTTAATTTAATATTCCTGATTGATATTCTATGACCGTCCAATGATACAACTTTTAATTGATCTTCATTAATCTCAAATAGTTCGCCAGTCATTAATTTATTAGTATCATTATCAGCAATAGAAAATATGGTTTGTCTCACAACTTCTTTTAAAGTAAATTGAGAAAGAATAATAGAATCATTTTTTTCTATTACCGGAAGATAGGAAAAATCTTCACCTGATTTTCCTATAATATTAAATTTTGATTTTTCACAAGTAATAATTGTTTTTAAACTACTGTCAGTTTCAATCGTAATATCACTATCAGGAAGTTTTCTAACAATTTCTAAAAAGATTTTAGCATCTAATGCTATAATACCTTTTTCTAAAATCTCTCCTTCTATTTTTGTTTCAATACCAAGTTCCATATCATTAGCAGTTAATTTAATTTCTCCCTGAGATGCATTTATTAATATACATTCCAAGATAGACATTGTAGTTTTACTCGGTACAGCTTTTGAAACAATTTGAACTCCGTTTAAAAGATTTGATTTAGAACATACTAATTTCATTTGTGTATAACTCCCTTCGAAAATTCATGCAAAAAAATAAAATAGAAAAACATTAATATATAAAAATAATTAAGTAATATTAATAATAATGGTTGTGGAAATGTGAATAACCATTCCTATTATACTATT
>JAEWZA010000144.1 GCA_023395575.1 Bacillota bacterium | reverse complement strand
GGTATACAGATGCTGGAACATCAATTGTAATACCTTTTACAAGCATCATAATTCAACCGTGGTTATACTTTCTATTCATAATAGCATTTATGTATTTCTTCTCCAATGCAGTTAATCTTACAGATGGCTTAGATGGTCTATGTGCAGGAGTTACGCTTGTGGTTGCAATATTTTTTACAATTTATTCACTGACAAATGCTGAATTGGGATATATAAAAGTATTTTCGGCAGCAATTGCTGGTGGATGCCTTGGTTTTCTGGCATTTAACATTCATCCTGCAAAGGTCTTTATGGGTGATACTGGAAGCTTGGCACTAGGTGGTGCATTAACGGCTATTGTAGTTATGATGCGTGTTCCGCTAATTTTATTAATAGTTGGAGGTATATATTTAGTTGAAGCTGTTTCGGTTATTTTGCAGGTGGCTTCTTTTAAATTAACTGGAAAACGTATATTTAAAATGGCTCCTATCCATCACCATTTTGAATTGATGGGCTGGAAGGAAACAAAAGTAGTTACAGTTTTCATATTTCTAACTGTTATACTAGCTATTGTCTCTCTTGTTATTCTAGGTGTAGGTAATAACATTTAAGAATTAATGAAAACCTCTTTACATATAATCAAAATATATATACGGGTAACAAGTTTAAAAACTGGAGGAAATTAATGAAGAACAAAAACAAAAAGCCTTTCGATTTTTGGATATTTGCAGCGGTGATTTTACTGCTTTCATTAGGCACAATAATGGTGTTTAGTTCGAGCTATTATTTTTCAGTTAAGACAGTTGGTAATTCATTTTACTTATTAATTCCGCAATTACAATACATGGCTTTAAGTATTGTAGTACTTATTGTTACAATGAATTTTGACTATAAAAAGTGGGGAAAATTATCACCCTTGATACTTATGATATCAATTGGGCTACTTATACTGGTACTAATTCCAGGAGTGGGGCAAGAGAGAAATGGAGCTCAAAGATGGTTAGGTGTAGGAACAAAAACTATTCAGCCTTCTGAAATGGCAAAGTTTGCACTTATAATGTTTCTTTCCTTTAGCTTGTCAAAACGTAAAGAGGTTTTGCAGTCATTTACAAAGGGACTTATGCCATATTTATTGCTGATTGGATTTGTTGCAGGTCTGGTTGTGATTGAGCCGCATCTTAGTGGAACCTTGATTATAGTAATTACTTCTTGTATTATTTTATTTTGTGCTGGTGCAAAAATATCTCACTTTGTTGCTTTGGCGCTACCCGCTGTTGCAGCAGTTGTTGTAGCAATATTGGCTGCGCCATATCGCTTCGACAGAGTTAAGGCTTGGCTTAATCCCTTTGACTATGCTATGGATGAAGGGTGGCAGACTGTACAGTCGCTTCTTGCAATTGGTTCTGGTGGGTTATTTGGAAGAGGGCTTGGACAGAGTATGCAGAAATATTTATATATACCAGAGCCTTATAATGATTATATATTTGCAGTATTAGCTGAGGAATTGGGCTTTGTAGGCTCTGCATTTGTAATGCTTCTGTTTTTAGTATTCATTTGGAGAGGAATCAAGGTGGCAATGAATGCTCCAGATACCTTTGGAAGTTTGATGGCAACGGGAATTACATCATTAATTGGAATACAGTTTTTATTCAATGTTGCCGTTGTTACAAATTCTATACCATCTACAGGAATTTCACTTCCGTTTTTCAGCTATGGAGGAACATCGCTGATGTTTTTAATGTTTGGAGTGGGTGTACTGCTTAATATTTCTAGATATTCAAATTACGAAAGACTATGAGGTGATATATTTGAAAGTTTTAATTGCAGGAGGAGGAACCGGAGGGCATATAAATCCAGGACTGGCAATTGCGAAGTATATAAGAGAGCAGGAACCTGATTCAGAAATAACTTTTGTTGGAACACAAAAAGGACTGGAGACTAAGCTGGTTCCAAGAGAAGGATACAGGCTTGAGACTATTACTGTCAGAGGGTTTAAAAGAAAAATATCTTTTGATACAGTAGTTGCTGTAAAGGAGCTTATTCAGAGTTTTTTCGAGGCTTCTAAGCTAATTGAAAGAATAAAACCGGATGTTGTAATAGGTACTGGGGGGTATGTCTGCGGGCCTGTTTTGTATGTTGCGGCAAAAAAAGGTATCCCTACCTTGATTCATGAATCAAATGCATTTCCTGGTGTAACAAACAGAATTCTTGCTCGTTATGTGGACTATGTGGCAATAAGCTTTAAGGATTCAAAGAAATACTTCAAGCAAACTGCAAAATTAGTACATACAGGTAATCCAGTTAGGCAGGAGTTACTAAATAAAAATAAGGCTGATGCGAAGTCTCAGCTTGATACAGTTAAAAGTAAGCCATTAATAGTTGTAATGGGTGGCAGCAGGGGTGCGAGAAAAATAAATGAGACAGTTGCAGAAATGCTCAACAACAACTTTAAAGGTGAATTTAATATAATATTTTCAACAGGTGAACAGCAATTTGAAATAATTAATTCTAGCATAAAAATAGATATAAAGTACAAAAGTATGGTTAAAGTAGTACCTTATATATATGATGTTGAAAAAGTATATGCAGCAAGTGATTTGATGGTTTGCAGGGCAGGAGCTATTACTATCAGTGAGCTTCAGACAATGGGAATTCCATCAATTCTTATTCCTTCACCATATGTTACGGCAAACCATCAGGAGCATAATGCGCGCTCGTTGGAGAAGGATGGTGGGGCAGTGGTGATATTGGAAAATGAATTAAATGCAGATGCTATATATACACAAATTTGTAATCTGATTTCTAACAAAAATGTTTTGAGTAAAATGGCGACAGATGCAACAAAAAATCGTATGATAGACTCTGCTTCGAAAATTTATTCATTAATTTATAGTGCTTATGAAAATAAAAGAAAAGTATGGTAAAAAAGTTAGCTATTCCAATATTTGATTAATTTATAGCCAATTATCAGTAATATATAAAATATATGGTAATGGCGTACAGAATTTTGTACGAAATAATATTTAATTTGTAGACTTTGCCTAAAACATATGATAGAATACTTTTCGAATAAAAAAACTTTTAAATTAGTCCAGAGAGGCTAGTAAGGGTTATATTTGGGAACGTATTACTACTTTAATTGGATAAACCCAACCTTACTGTGCCATAATCAGTAAGGTTTTTTTATTACAAAAATTTTGGAGGAGATTATAATGAATAATGCTAGACCTATTATTCAGGTTGAAGAAAAAGTTCCGTTTCTAAAAGCATTGCCTCTTAGCTTACAGCATTTGTTTGCAATGTTTAGTGCATCTGTTCTAGTTCCATTTTTATTTAATGGATATGCAAAGGCTGATTACCTTGAAAAAGTATTAAAAATGACTTATGAACAGGTACAACAAAATCCAGAATTATTGGCACAATATAATAGTATTCAGGTTATTGACCCAGCACTTGTATTACTACTTAATGGTATTGGCACATTACTTTATTTGATTATATGTAAAGGAAAGGCTCCTGCATTTTTAGGTTCAAGCTTTGCTTTCCTTTCACCAACAGCTGCTATTGTTACAAGTTCAACTAATTATGTGGATAATTTTAAACAGGCATTAGGAGGATACATAATTTGTGGTTTGGTTTTTGTGATAGTTGCGTTTATTATTGGTAAAGTGGGGACAGGCTGGCTAGATATTGTACTTCCACCGGCTGCTATGGGCCCTATTGTTGCACTGATAGGACTTGAATTGGCTGGTAGCGCTGCTGGTATGGCAGGATTATTGCCTGATGCGAATGGTGGTTTTAATGTAGATAATATAATCATTTCAATAGTAACTTTAGGTATATTGATAATTGGTAATCTTTGCTTTAGAGGTTTCCTTTCAGTAATTCCTATTTTAATAGCTGTTGCATCAGGATATGGTTTAGCTGCTATAATGGGAAATGTTAAGACCTCAGCAATTGAATCAGCTAAATGGTTTGACTTTCCTACATTTGTATTACCTTCATTTGAATTTAATGCAATGTTGATATTAGCTCCGGCAGCTTTAGTTGTTCTTTCAGAGCACATAGGACATCTATTTGTTACTAGTAATATAGTTGGAAGGGATTTAACTAAGGATCCAGGACTTCATAGATCATTGATGGGAGATGGTATTTCAACTATGCTTTCAGGCTTCTGCGGTTCTTGTCCTACAACTACCTACGGAGAAAATATGGGTGTAATGGCTATAACTAAAGTATACAGTGTATGGGTAATTGGTGGTGCTGGTGTTATTTCCATAATAATTGCTTTTGTAGGTAAGCTGTCGGGATTTATTTCGAGCATTCCTGATGCTGTTATGGGTGGAATAAGCTTGCTTCTGTTTGGTACAATTGCTGCTTCAGGTATCAGAATGATTGTTGAAGCAAAAATTGATTATAGTAAAGCAAAAAATCTTGTTCTTACAGCACTTGTTTTTATTACTGGTATAAGTGGTATATCAATTAGCCTAGGGGATAAGGTTCAGTTAAAAGGAATGGTTTTAGCTACTTTAGTAGGAATGGCTCTTAGTTTAATATTCTATGTGCTTGAAAAACTAAAGTTAACCAATGATGTTTAATAAGATGAAATTGACTGAAGTCAATTCAGTTGCATAAAATATTATTGAATTCAGTTTAACCATAATTAATAAAAAACTCGTTTTGCTTTTTAGCAAAACGAGTTTTTTTGACATAAAAATCTTGTGTGCCAGTATATTGGACTTGCATAAATATACAAATTACATACAAGAAAATTCAAATTTATACAAATAAACTTAAAATACACATAAATGCTTGAAATAAGTAAATAAATATGTAATAATATACACAATATATTTTTTTTGATATATTATTACATTTATTACATGGAGGTGTTTTTAGTGTACAAAATGGAAGTTGACAGATCCAAAAAGCTTTTTACAATTAATGCTTCAGGTTTTTTCTCAGCACAGGAAAGCAAGGACTTTATTAATGACTATAAGTCAAAAACTAAAGAGTTTGACCCAAAGGAATTTACCATGATTGTTAATGGAAGAGGATTAAAGACATCGACACAAGATGTAGCCGAGAATTTAAAAAATGTAATGAAACTCTATGCGCAAGACCCTTTTAAGAAAAAGATAATTGTCCAACAAGCTTCTTCAGTAGGAAAGATGCAGACGCAAAGATTAGCAAGGGATATTCCTGGATTTGAATCAGTGTTAATGGTGAATACATTTGAAGATGCTCTACAAAATATTTAAAATTGAACTTTTACTTATGAAAAATATAAAATTTATATAAAAAACATAAAATTAAAGGGGCTGTTCAAAACAATTTAAACTATATAACTATACGATTAACTGCTTAAGTTGTTTTTCGTACAGTCGATATACAGAAATAGTTGTTTTGCAGCACCCCTTATAGATATTTATTTAGAGTCTGTACAATAATGCACATAAGTTGTAGCCTGCTCCCATAGAGCAAAACATTATATAGTCTCCTGTATGTATTGATTTATTAAGTAAGGCTTCATTATATGCAAGTAAAGGACCTGTAAGGCCAGTGTATCCATATTTATTACCTATATACGTATATTTATTTGATTCAAGTCCCATTATTTCTAGTGTTTTTTCTGTATCAGGCTTTGAAAATTGGGAAAAGAAATACTGTTTTATAGAATGCTTGTCTACATCATATCTATTAAAAAGTGAACTCATGAGGTCAATCCAATCTTTACAAATTATAGACATATCAAAAGAATTGGATTTCAGTTTCTTGGCTTCTATATCTAGATTAGGATTATATATTTGACTAAAACCGCATGAAGGGAATCGATATAAGTCTTTATATATTGTATTAGTTTTAAAATTTGCATCTATAAATCCCCGTTTATAAGATTCTTCAGTTTTATATAGGATTACAGCGACAGCAGCATCTCCAAAGTTGGAATAGCAGACGGGATCATATTTACTTGATATAAGGCTTCCCATAAAACTGCCCACAACTAAGGCTTTATTAATTTGTGAATTACTTGTAAGTATTCTGCTTGCAACATCAAGCCCAGATAACATACTTATACAGTTGGAATTCATGTCAAAAATCTGATTTGCATTAGTTGTATGCAATTTATCATGTAATAATAATGCATTTGTTGGAGTCAGTTGTTCTGGACTGTCTGTACAAAAAATTAACAAATCAATTTCATTTGGAGCTAGATTGGCTGATTTTAAGGCTTTGGTAGCTGCTTCATATGCCATTGTAATGACATTTTCTGTGTCATGATCTGCAATATATCGAGTTTCTCGGCTGAGGTACTTTAATAGCCCGGATACATCAATTCCTAAACTTTCAAAGTGGCTAATATAAAAAGAATTGCTAATCGGATTATTGGGAGTATACGTTCCAATACTTCCAATGATTATGTTCTGATTCAAAAAATCACTCCTTTAAGACAGATTTAATAAATGTTAAGAACTGTTATTCATTAAATAAGATACACCAACACAAGCAGATGTTCCTGAAGGAAGAAAATATTTAATAGTATGATAATATCAGAGGGAAATTGCAATATAAAATAGAACATTAGAATTCAAGTGGCTTCTAATGTTCTATAAAAATAGAATTATAAAGATTAAAGTTCATTATTCAACTTTTCCAGTTGATAATTCTACCTCACCAATAGATTTTTATGTGCGAAGTTTGAGTTTAGTAATTCAGTTTTATATAACAATTCAAAGTGTTTTGAGACAATGTTTTATTTAAATGCCACTCTGCTAAATTTTCTTCTAAGCCTAAACTCAGATGGATATTTATATGAACTATTACTAATTAGGCTAAGTGTATAGT
>JAEWZA010000063.1 GCA_023395575.1 Bacillota bacterium | reverse complement strand
GGTGCTTTTGGTCTTAGAGCTGTAGGTGGTGGTGCTTTAGGTGCAATGATGGTTGCAATGCAAAAAGGTATCGCTCGTGGTATTTTCTCAAATGAATCTGGTTTAGGTAGTGCACCAATTGCGGCTGCAGCTGCAAAAACTCATGAACCTGTTCGTCAGGGACTTGTATCCATGACAGGGACTTTTATAGATACAATTATTGTTTGTACTATGACAGGTCTATGTATTATAACAACTGGTGCATGGAATATAGGACTAAAAGGTGCAGCTGTAACACAGCAGGCATTCCAGTCGGGTTTCTCATTTGCTCCTTCTTTAGGTGCATTTATACTGATGCTTAGTCTTATTTTCTTTGCATTTACAACAATCTTAGGCTGGAATTACTATAGTGAACGTTGCATGGAGTATTTAACTAACGGAAATATGAAGTTTGTACTTGTTTACCGTTGGATGTATATAGTAGCTATATTTGTCGGACCATTTTTAACAATCAATGCTGTTTGGGAGATTGCAGATATTTTTAATGGACTAATGGCATTTCCAAATCTTTTAGCTCTACTAGCCCTCAGCGGTGTAGTAGTAGCTGAGACTAAAAAATATTTTGCAAAGGTAAATGAGAGAAAGTTGAGGTAGGATTGATAAAAAACCGTCTCAGGTTTCAAGTTTAGAGACGGTTTTTTTATATAAATTTATTCGGTAGCAACAAAAATTATAAATATTTAAAAATAGGCTACAAAACATATCATATCTCTTTTGATGTATGGTAAAATAAGAGACATGGATATATTACGAAAGGAGAAGACATTAATATAGTGGGACTGTTTATATATTATTTCTTGTTTTTTAACAGCCCCTTTAATAGATTGATGTTATTAAAAAGATGAAAGTAAGAAATTTAATTGGAGAAAGATTCAAAGAACGCCCAGCAGACTGCGTTATAGATAGTCATATGTTGATGATAAAAGGTGGATATATCAAGAATGTAGCAAATGGTATATATTCTTTATTTCCACCTACAAAAAGAATACTTAAAAAAATAGAAAATATTATTAGAGAAGAAATGGATAGAATTGATGGGCAAGAAGTTTTGTTCCCAGTAGTATTGCCTGGAACATTATGGGAAGAGTCTGGAAGATACGAAAGTGTCGGTGAAGAATTATTAAGGTTTACTGATCGTAATGATAGCAAAATGGTGTTGGGTATGACACATGAAGAAGCTGCTGTTCACTTAGTACGTGAATATGCGCAAAGTTACGCAAAATATCCGTTTATGATTTACCAGATTCAAACAAAATTCCGTGATGAAGCAAGGCCTAGAGCTGGTCTTATCAGAGTACGTGAGTTTACCATGAAGGACGCTTATTCTTTCCATACATCACAGGAAGATTTAGAAGAATATTATGCAAGATGTTATGAAGCGTATAATAGAATATATGCTAGATGCGGTATACCTGAGGTGGTGGCTGTTGCTTCTGATTCTGGAATGATGGGCGGAAGTGTTTCCCATGAATATATGCTGTTAACCCCAGCAGGCGAAGATTCCATCGCTATTTGCGGTGAATGTGATTACAAAGCAAATATGGAAGCTGCAGAAAGTATTATAATAAATAATGCTGATATGCCAATGGGTGATCTGGAAGAAATAGAAACACCTAATGTAAGTACAATAGAAGAAGTGGTTAAGTTCGTAAATTTACCTATTACAAATATGTGCAAAGCAGTAGTATATCAGAAAAATAGTGATGACAAATATATTATTATATTTGTAAGAGGAGATTTAGAGATAAATGAAGCTAAATTGACAAAAATAATTGGTGAAAAGGTACATCCTGCTGTGATTACAGAGCAAAGTGGAATAACTGCTGGATTTATTGGACCAATAGGCTTGCCAGCAAATGTAGAGGTTATCTTTGATTCCTCATTAAAGGGAATTGAATATCTTGTAACAGGTGCAAATAAAGTTGATAAACATATTAAAGGTTTCAATATTAAACGTGATTGTGGTGATGTTGATTATAAGGACGTTACTAAAATTATTGATGGGGCTATATGTCCTAAATGTGGAAAGAACTCAATTTCAATTTCTAGAGGAATCGAAGTTGGAAACATATTCCAATTAGGAATAAAATATACAAAGGCTATGAATATGCAGTATCTAGATGCAAATGGAGAAAGCCAGTACCCTATTATGGGATGTTATGGTATAGGAGTAGGAAGAACAGCTGCTTCAATATGTGAAGTTCATCATGACGAATACGGACCTATTTGGCCTATCACAATTGCTCCTTGGGAAGTACAGCTTTGCTGCATTAGAGCAGATGATGAAGAAACAAAGAACTTCAGTGATGCTTTGTATGAACAGCTTCTCAGTGAACGCATAGAAGTTTTATATGATGATAGAGATATGCGAGCGGGTGCAATGTTTGCAGATGCAGATTTAATAGGTATTCCGCTAAGAGTTGTTATTAGCCCAAGAAATATGAAGGAAAACTTGGTGGAAATTAGTAGCAGAGACAAAAAGATATCCTTAAAGGTTAATAAAGATGATGTGATTAGTGAAATTAAGGGATTAATCAAGCAATTATATGATGAAATTAACCAAGTAGTTAAATAATGAAATTAATGCATGTGGATGAATAATGAACTACACTTTCAAATATTAGATTTTGTGTCTATTTATGAAAGTGTAGTTCATTTTTTTGGGATAATACCTGCTATGATGAAGTAACCTTATATGAGTTTGACGTTTGGAATCAGCTGATAAAGACAACTGTAAAGGATAAGAAAATATCCTACTCTTATAATGGTGAAGGCTATAGAGTATCAAAAGACATCAACGGTCAGACTACCAATTACCTATATGAAGCCGACAAAGTAATACTGGAGACAGATGGAGTTAACAACCAAATAGCTAAAAATATCTATGGCTTAAACCTGCTGACAAGAACTGTGGGCAATGATACAATGAACTATATGTACAACGGCCATGCAGATGTAACAGCACTGCTAAACCAAGATGGAATAGTAACAGCAACCTACTATTACGATGCCTTTGGAAACATAATAGAGCAAACAGGAAATGCCAACAACAGTATCACCTACGCAGGCTACCAATACGATGGCGAAACAGGTCTTTACTATCTGAACGCGAGAATGTATGACCCAAAGATTGCACGATTCCTACAGGAGGATACATATTTAGGCGATAGAAATGATCCGCTTAGTTTGAATTTGTATACGTATTGTCATAATGAGCCTGTGATGTATTGGGATCCGAGTGGGCATAAAGCAGCAAATCTGAATGACTTGGCACTTGCTGCAGGTGCTAAAAAAGAGGATATCATATGGAATGGAAGGGATGAGGACCATCCTAATGGTAGTGCGACAGTTACTGTTAATGGTATAACTCATACGTTTACAGTTGGAAAAGATGGGACTTACATCAAGGATAATAGAATAGTAATAGATAATAATGTATTTGATAGCAAGTTTAAAAATAATAATATTTCTATTAGTACAGTTGTAACAGATAAAACAATTACTGCGAGTAGAACTGTTATTACGGGCAACAATACACAAACATCACTAATAGGTAGTCATAATAATAATTTCAGAAAAGATACAAATCAGCCTAATGGTAATGTAAAAGAATCTAATTCAAATGTTGAAATAAGAGTGGTTGATTTCAAAGAATTTAATCAGATAGTTTGGACTGACTGGATAAAAAATCATGAAGATGGAAAAGGTATGACAATGTCTGAGTATAATGCAGTATATAATGTGTATTCTGCTGGACTCAGAGAAAGTGACTTTGCCAACTATTCAGATTATGAAAAGGTTGTTTATTTAGCAGCAGTAGAAGTGTATGAAAATAAGTATAACATGACACCTGAAGAGTTTTTAATGGTAATGTTTGGGGTTATTGCTAAAAATAAAATAAAAGTAAAAGGTAGTTATGCTAGAACTGAAAGCGGAGATATTAGATATGTAGAGGGAAAACCGAATACTGGTAATGGTCAATTATTGTTAACAGAAGGAAAAATAGGCAACTTTGTAGGTGTAAAGAATATAAGAGATTTTATGTCACGAGTTCCTAGTAATGCACAAAGGTTATCATGGAAGGAGTTACCTGGAGGTGCAAAACAAGGTATAAGGTATAAATGGACAGATGCTTCAGGAAACAAATGGGAAGTTCGGGCGCATGAAATGGATCCAAGTGCTCCAAATGGTAGTAATGCTTCACAGGGCTGGATTTATAGAGTTGAAGTTAAACCTAAAAATGTTGGAGGCAAATGGTACATGGATTCTAGTGGCAATTTTCACAAAGAGAATATACTCAATGAATCTAGTCCATTTTATAACGAAACCATTGCAAATAATACTCATATAAAGTTTTCAAAGTAAGAAGGTGATAAGATGAATATAGAGAGCATTAGAAACGAATTGAGATACTCTTCAAAATCAGAAAAAGAAAGTGTGATAATTTATATAGGGGACTTATTTGAATCATATGTCACTATTGACGATTTTCCTGAATTAATTAAGTTACTTATTAATTATGCAATTGATGAAGATGATGAAGAATTAAAACTTCAATTTTTAGATGTTATATCGAAAGCTTCTGAGCATAGAAATGTAAATGAGATAAATTTTGATATGATAGAAGACAACCTTGATTTTCTATCAATAGAGTGTTTAGAAAGAGCAATCGATATTTTATCTTTTTCGCATAACAGCAAATATTTAGAGACAATAAAAAAATATATACTACATGACAATAAAAAAATTGCTTATGTCGCTAGTATTGCGCTAGAGGAAATTCAAGGATAGTAAACTTAGAATAAACGAGGCAATGTTAAAAGGTCACATTTCGTGATATGCTCCCCTATGGTAGACAGTTAAAATAATAAAAATTGTTTACCATCAAGGAGGGCATATTTTTTATTGGACGAAAAAGCAATTATTCAACAGATGAGAAATTAAAATACGTTCTCAAATGTATTGAAGGACAAGATTCAGTTAGATATACGGCTACTCAATTGGGATAGATAGGACAACTTTGATACAATGGTGTAGATTGTCCAGAAAACTGGGTACATATCAGATGGAGCCAACAACCAAATAGCTAAAAATATCTATGGATTAAACCTGCTGACAAGAACTGTGGGCAATGATACAATGAACTATATGTACAACGGCCATGCAGATGTAACAGCACTGCTACAAGCATGGATGACAAAGAAAGAACTGATCAATAAGTTAAAGCATGAGAAGTGACTTAGAGGTTTTCGATCAATTTGCTAAGTACACTAGAAATGGTATGGATGGATTTGAAATTGAAGTTGATGCATGTGAAAAAAAATGGATATGCATCATACAAAAATATACAATACACGTTTGAATAATGTTAAAAAATTTTGGAGTGAAAGATGGATTTTATATTTGGATTTAAAGGAAAAGTCGGAAGACTGGGATTTTGTTTACCGTTACTATGATAGCTATCAATTTTAATGCACATAAAAGTAGTAATGACAGAGATATATCCAGTGTACCCTATAGAACTGATAAGCAACCTATAATGAATCGATTTCCTAAGTTTGGTGAATTTGATAAATGTTATTGGAAAGCTCATACAATAGGACGAACGGATTTTGGACCAACTTCATATTGGATGAAAGGCTTTGCAGTGTTGAGCCAAAATGATTTTGAAAGAATAAAAAAGGAGTATACGTGGGAAAAAAATAGATGAATCTTGGCAACCTGATCTAAATAAAGATATTCTAAATTTTAAAATTGTATTTGGTATAAAAGTGAAGATTTTAATTTTGATATAAAGGAAGGTAGTTTAACGGGATTATTTTATTTAGATTTCGAAAACGGATTAATATTCTTTGATATTGAAAAATAAGCATTTTAATTTTATATTTGATAACTAAGTGAGTGGCTATAGTTATTTTATAGGAGGAACCAGTATGGATAAAAGCGATTTAACTCGAAATTTTTATATGCTAAAGGGACCGCTATCTAAAAAAGGTTATGATTGGTGGTGGCATAATTTTACTGGGTATCACAGAGTTACTGGAGAACCTAAAGCATTTTTTATAGAATATTTTGTATGTAATCCTGCGATTGGTGGGGACAAGCCCGTTTTGGGACAGCTGGAGATAAACAAGCTTGCTGGTATTAAGCCTTCCTACGCAATGATAAAGGTTGGTGTATGGGGAAAGGATGCTAAGCAGATACATAACTTCTATCCCATTTCACAATTTTCTTGTCCTAGCAATCAGTTGAATATAAGAGTAGGAGATTGTACGCTTTCAGAAAAACATATGAAAGGATGGTGCAAGGTTACTCCTCAAGAGGTAGCCGACCATCCAGAGTACATATGCGATGCTGGAGAAATGCGTTGGGATATTAAAATAAACAAGAAAATCGCTTATCATGTGGGTTATGGGGCTTCCAGGTTCTTTAGGGCTATCAACGCATTTGAGATGTTCTGGCATGCTGAAGGGATTAAAACAGAGTACGCTGGTGAATTGATACTCGATGGGGAAGTATATGATATTATTCCAGAAAGGTCTTTTGGCTATGCTGATAAAAACTGGGGGGGGAGATTTTACTTCTCCTTGGCTGTGGATTAGTAGTTGTAATATGAAGAGTCTTGTAACTGGTAAGAAATTGGAAAACTCTGCTGTGGAATTTGGAGGTGGCAGACCAAAAGTACTTGGGAAAGCTTTGAATAGAAAACTTTTGGGAGGCTTATATTACGAAGGCCGGATGTATGACTATAATTTCTCAAAATTCTGGACTGGCACAAAAATCAATTTCAGCTTTGAAGAGGGTGAGCAAGTTAATACTTGGAGGGTTGAGGCTCAAAACAGAGAATCTGTATGTGAATTAACCTTGGAGTGCCCTAGGGAAGAAATGCTTTTAATAAATTATGAGGCTCCAAATGGTAAAAAGCTTCACAACAAGCTTTGGAATGGGGGCACAGGGTATGGAGAAATCAGACTGTATCACAAAAATGGAAAGAATAAGGTCTTAGTTGATCATATCAAAATTGAAAATTCCGGCTGTGAATACGGTGAATATAATTAAGGTATAATCTGTTTATAAAGACAACTATGGAAAGCCCGTGATTTTTTGTTAAAAAAACCTCATTTCTGTTAATATATCTTAACGGAAATGAGGTTTATAAGAAAAAATATTGCGTGTTACCCTATTTTCAGTGAAAGTACAACTTATAAAACCAATGATGGTGCAGTATAAACTCTGGCGCCAAGTTCTTGATTTAGCATATACAAGCCTTTTGAGTCATTTCCAAACAATTCAAATTTGCTAATTAAGTCGGAAGAATTTTTCTCTTCTTCACCTTGTTCTTTAACGAACCAATCCAAGAATTGCATTGTGCGGAAATCTTTCTGAGCATAAGCTACTGCATAAATATTATTAATAGAAGCTGTTACTAGCTTTTCATGCTCAAGGGCTGCTAACAGAGGGTCTTTAAAGTCCTTGTAGTTAATATCTGGAGCACCAATGGCTGTCAAAACTACCTTTTCGTCATTATTCAGCAGATAAGTTCTGAACAACATTGCGTGATCTCTTTCCTCCTGAGCTTGTATATAAAACCAGTTTTCAAAACCATCCAGACTTTTATCAGCATAATACCCAGCCATATCAAGATAAAGGTAAGAAGAATAAAGTTCCTTGTTAATCTGTTCATTAATAAGTTTTGTAATTTCTGAATTTAACATAATAACCTCCTACGTCCCATTTGGGCACTTAATTAAATTTGTTTTAAAATCCAATTTCTACAAAATAATTTTTGCTTTAAAAAGCTAAAGCTTTATTATTTACAGTGTTTATATACTTAAACCGTTATGAATTTTATAATATGTAATTAGTTAATATATATACCCTGAAAACTATAAAGTTAACAACAATTACTACTTTTTGTTCATAAAAGCATCAAATGCAAAAACACATGTGGATTTTGGGACTCGAAAAGCACAATGTTTGAACAAAGTTTGCTTTAGAACTGGAGATATATATTATATAATATAAATGTTAAAAATAGTTAATTGTGCCTCCATCTGAATAGTAACGATGTAAGATAAGAATAAAAATTATTATCCAATTTATTAGAGTTGTTTGCCCAACACTTGTTAATTGGGAGGAATATAGAAATTAACAGCATTTGAAGGTTAAAAGGAGGAGATTCTTGAAATGAGTCAATTATCAAAGCTACCTAATATTGGAAAAGCACTAGAGCAGCAGCTAAAGGAAGTTGGAATAGATACTATTGAACAGCTTCGTGAGACTGGAAGCAAGCAGTGCTGGTTAAAAATAAAAGCTATTGATGCTTCTGCTTGCATAAACAGACTATATGCTTTAGAAGGGGCAATCCAGGGAGTTAGGTGGCATTACCTTTCTGATGAGATAAAGAACCATCTGAAGGATTTTTATACAGTGAATACTTCATTAAAATAATCATATTTTATTAATTAAATAGCTCAACCTTTCATTTGAATAGCCAACAGAGATAGAAAAATAGCATTAAGGTTAACAGAATGATGAAACATTAAACCATAATTTTGGTAAAACAGTAGATAATATATAGTCGAATTTTTCACTTTTATAATTCTTTATGTACTTGAATATTATTACATAAAAACCTATAATATAAATAGGACATAAATACTGGTATTACGGTTTGCTTATTATTTTGGATGAAATCTATTTAAAGTTATTTTCGGCAAACTTGTACGTACAAGAGCAGGAGTCCTAATAGGAAGTAACACTAAAAATTTTGTATCTATCAAGTAAATGTGATTGGAGGAGGTGACTAATAAAATAGAAGTACTGTAAGCTTAATTTATTTTGAGAATTATTTTCAAAATAATAATTATTTTTATTAAGTCTATTAATGTTGAAATTAAAGAATTCTAGGGGAAATATGGGAGTCTTAGTAAGAACTTGGTTTCTACCATTAGTAATGATTAGCTAAAAATTGCATTTGCAATACATAATTTTTCACTTCAACTTGGTATTTGTTACATTATTATCTAGAATCTATAGATAAGTGTTATTTCATTATACAAAAGATAAATTAAATAAATGTTAGCAAAAATTAATGGTATCAGTAATATTAATACTATTAATACTCCATAGCAAAGCTATGACAATATTGGGGAGGTAATTTTAAAATGAAAAAATTTACAGCTTTATTATTATGTTTTCTTATGATTTTTACAGCATTATTGCCACTGCAAAATGCTGATGCGTACGATGCTTCACTTATTCCGAATCTTTCGATTCAAGATAAGAACATTCCGAATAATGATGCAATGAATTTTGTTAAGCGTTTAAGACTTGGATGGAATCTAGGTAATACATTTGATGCTTTTAACGGTACAAATATTACTAATGATTTGGATTATGAAACAGCTTGGAGCGGTATAAAAACCACTAAGCAAATGATTGATACAATAAAGCAAAAAGGTTTTAATACAATTCGTATCCCAGTAAGTTGGCATGTACATACATCTGGATCAGATCATAAAATTAATGAACAATGGATGAATCGTGTTCAAGAAGTAGTAAATTATTGTATTGACAATAAAATGTACGTTATCTTAAACACACATCATGATGTTGATAAACAAAAGGGTTATTTCCCAAGTAGCGCATATTTGACAAGCTCAAAGAATTATATTACTAAAGTTTGGGCGCAGGTTGCTGCTAAGTTTGCGAACTATGATGAACATCTTATTTTTGAAGGAATGAACGAGCCACGTCTTGTTGGACATGTGAATGAATGGTGGCCTGAAATGACAAATTCAGAAGTACTTGATTCAATTAATTGCATTAATCAACTTAATCAGGAATTTGTTAATACAGTACGTGCAACAGGTGGAAAAAATGCAAGCAGATATCTTATGGTTCCTGGATATGTTGCATCTCCTGATGGAGCAACAAACGATTACTTCAGAATGCCAAATGATTCTGCTAATAACAACAAAATAATTGTATCTGTACACGCATATGTTCCTTGGACTTTTGCAGGCTTGGCAATGTCTGAAGGAGGTACAAATGCTTGGAATATAAATGATTCAAAAGATCAAAGTGAAGTTACTTGGTTTATGGATAATGTTTATAGTAAGTTCACAAGTAGGGGTATTCCAGCAATAATCGGTGAATGTGGAGCAGTAGATAAGAACAATCTTAAGACAAGAGTAGAATATATGTCCTATTATGTTGCACAAGCTAAATCACGTGGTATTCTTTGTGTATTGTGGGATAATAATAACTTCTCAGGTACTGGAGAATTATTTGGTTTCTTTGATAGAAGAAACAACCAGTTCAAGTTCACTGAAATTATAGATGGAATGGTAAGATATGCTTTTGAACCACAGTATGAGCCAGACCCAGATCCAGACCCAGTAATAAAATATGGAGATTATAATAATGACGGCAATATTGATGCAATAGATTTTGCTAAATTCAAGATGTATTTATTGGATCCAGAACATAAATACGAAGAGGTAATAGACCTAAATCGTGATAAGGCTGTAGATGCAGTAGACTTTGCACTTATGAAGCAATATTTACTTGGAATTATATCTACACTTCCAACTAAATAATTAATTGTTAATAGTATTAATTTTAAGTGCAGCTAAGTTTGATTAACATAAGCTGCTACTATATGAAAAAACCTTTCCAAGTATTTAAAATACTGTTGGAAAGGTTTTTTTAGTAATATCAAAACAACCGATAGAATAACTGTCGTATACTCTGCATTTATCACACTTTATTAATTCGAATGGTATGGTAAGCTTGGAATTGTCCCTAATAGATACATCTTAAGGGTCGCAAAGTCGAGGGCATCTATACTGTTGTCAAGGTTTAAATCATATATGGACATATCTACAGGGTCTATAGGATCTCCTTGTATAAGAAGCTTTTTCACATAAGCAAAATCAAGAGCGTCAACAGCGCCATCTTTGTTATAATCTCCACATAAAAAAGTCTGTTTAATGTTGATGGTAAGGACAGAATCCACTCCGCTGCTAAAAACAAAAGTAAGCTTAATAGCACTTGCAGAATATTTTGAAATGTAATTTTTATTAATAGTTACAACATTTCCTGATACTGTGTAGTCAGTGTCTGCGACTAAAGCAGTAGAACCGTTTTTTATAGCTGAAAGAGTATTTCCATTTAGAGACATCGTTATTTTAATGTCTGCAGGTGAACTTATGTCGAAGTTTACAGAGGTTGGACTAATAGTAGAACTTCCCACTGGGCTTGTATCTCCAATTGCAACAGCAAAGACAGGGTCGATTCCTCCATCAAAATCAAGAATAAACTTTGATGTACCAATTGGCAAAGAGCACATATACTCATTTGTAAAGGTAAGTGTATTGCCTGATAAAGTATAATCTGTGTTAGGCACTAAAGTGTAATCACCAGTTGTGATATTTTTAAGAGTATTAGCCTTAGAGTTTATGATAGTAGCAGGAGCAACTTGGTTTGCTGGGTTTTTATCATAAACTGCTACTGTAGGTGATATTGAAGCACTTAACTCAGAATCCGGACCATATACACC
>JAEWZA010000090.1 GCA_023395575.1 Bacillota bacterium | reverse complement strand
CTCATAATGCACTTTTCACAACCTTCTGAATGGGAATTAAAAATACATGTATGATTACTAATTTTTCCTTCCATAATTTCGTATATTTCTAAAAAACTCATGTTCTTATATTTGGGAACTATTAAAAACCCCCCATTTGGCCCCTTAATGGAAGTAAGCACACCTTCTTTTACAAATCGTTGAAGAACTTTAGAAAGATGGTGTTCTGATATTTTGAATTTTTCTGCAATCTCTTTTAAAGATGAAACTTTATCACCTTTACCCGCGATATAAATCAAAGAATGTAGAGCTATTGCAGTTGCTTCTGATATTTTTAACATTTGTACCTCTTTTTATATTTTGTATTTTAGTATAGTAGCACTATAATACCATTATTATAAAAAGTCAATACTAATATTAAAAATCATTTATAATTTCTTATTATTTTTTATATTCTTTTAAAAGCCTTGTAAAAGAAGGATTTGTAAGTTCACTTTTATCAAAAGTGCCTCCTTCTTCATAGAATTTTGCCCATGCTTTGCTATCTTCAATCAATTTAATTTTTTCAAAATCATGAATTTTATAAATACCTGGCAAATATACCTCGTAAAGACCAGTATCGTTACACCAAAAAGCAACAAATTGAAAGGTAATATCTTTATCATATTTAATAATGCTTAAAGGCAATATTATGTCCTCACCTTTACCTATATAGAATAAAATCATTTTTTCGATTTTGTAAAAGTAAGTCCTCTTTTCTTTTTCATAGTTCATAAAATGTGAAATTTTATCTTTTGAAACGCTTAACTCCTTCACAGATAAAAGCAATACAAGTACTATAAAAATAGAACTTAAAGCCTTTTCTAAATTTTTATTTTTACAAATAAGCTTAAAAACAAAACCTGCCAGAAGTAAATTAGCAGCGATATATACATTTTCAACAAATAAGGTAACCCTGTGAGAAGACAACCATATAAGAGCCTCCCCCTTATTTGATGTAGGAAATATTAGTGACAAATAGAAAATGCCGCATCCTAAAACAAGGACCCAAGATATAAAAATAACTTTATAGCTATATTTAATTCTATTGTATTTTTTACCTAAGATAAATATTATCAAAGAAAGCGCTATTAGCATTAATAATAATATGTTATTAGGGCTTTCAAGAAAAAACTTATCAAACCATATTTTTGTATAGTTAAAAACTGCATTTTTAAAACAATCCAGAGCAAACAAGTTAGAAATAGTATTTCTTTCTGTTTCTGCAACCTGCCAAAATCCAGGATTGGATAATGTTAAAATACTACCCAAAACGAATGAAATATAAGGTATAAACTCAATAACTTTTATCTTGGCCACTCTTTCTTTAACAGCTTTAAACTTATAACCACTCATTTTAAAAATAGAAAATAAATTTATAGCTGAAAACAAAAGTAATGAATAAAAAGTAGAAAATAAAAACAATTCCATCGAGCAGCCAACAAAAAATGAGATGATTGAATATGCTATTAATAATTTTTTATCTAATTTAATTAAATTCAAATATTTTAATATAAAAATTAACCAAAAAAGCCAGTAAAACAATCCCATAAAAATACATCTAAAATTCTGGCTATATTCATAAATAAATGTACTATCGCAATAACTATTATTACAAAAATAATTAATAAAAAACAAAAAGACCAGCATATACCATAAAGGCATGTTTTGTTTATTTTTATTTAGTAATGAAGCAAAATAAGACAAAAGAAATATATACAAAGAAACATTGGCACTTCTTATTATTAATCCTAATGTATTATCATTACAATGAACGCCAAAATACAAAGGAATAAAACTGCCAACTATTTTTATCATAAACCAGCTGAGAATACTTCCATGGTCAGATCTTAAGAATGTTTGCTTAAAATCGTAATTAAAAAAAACCTGATCTAGATCATCGCCTGTCAATATATCAAACCTTGTTATAAATATAATTCCTGCACAAATAAATATTCCCAGAATAATTGTTAACAACAAAGATAAATAATTGTTCCTATTTAATTTTTCCCACATTAATACTTCAACTTTTTATAAATATCCTATATGCTAGGATATCAAACCGTCCTTGAAATTACAAATATTTATGTTTGATTATATGGTTAATCAAACAGTCCGCTCTGTTTATTATAAAAGTGCACTTAGTGCTTTATATTCATTCTCATCTGTTGGAACGGTATAAATTATAGTACCTGTCGGTGCCAATTTTCTCATCAATTCATAAGTTTTAGTGTGATTTTTATCATCACCTTTTACAGGAGGGAATCCAAAACAACCCCAAGTGCTATTAAATTTGGTATAATGGAAAGCAATTCCCTTAGCATCGGCATTATCATTAATTCCTTGCTCCAAACCAACTACGTTCATAGCGTTTTTCTTCATGCTTGAAGAATAATATTCTTTTCCTATTTTTACAAAGCCGGACAAAGTAGCGTGAGAACCGTCTCTATTAGCTCCTTTAACATTATCCATATTGCCTGAACCTGTTTTCATTACACTTTGTGCAACTAATTCACCGGTATTAAGGTTAATTAAATAGTATCTCTCTTTATCTGCTCTTTGGCTTGTATCAAAGATGCCAAGCATTCCATTGCCTTTATCTTGCAATTTACTATAACCTTCTAAAGCATCAGAAAAAACTTCAAGACTTAAGCCTTTTTGGTCTAATCCTAAAGATTTATAGAGGTCTTGTGCATTTGAGCTAACTGGAGAAGATGTCTTTCCGTTAGATTCACCTTGAGACTTTTTGTTTTCAATTACTTCTGCTTCTTTCGCTTCAATTTTAGAATCTTGTTCGCTTAGTTTAGTTTCTTTTTCTGATTTTGCAGAATCAAGCTCAGCTTTTTTAGCATCAATTGCTTCTTTTAGTTCAGGTTTTGCTGCTGTCATTGCATCTAATGCTTGATTAAGTGCTTGTTGCTTTGTTGCTTTATCTGCTTCTAATGTTGCAAGCTCTCCTTCTAGAGTTGTTTTTTGCTGTTCTAGAGTAGCTTTTTCTCCTTCTTTTGTAGATATTTGTGCATTTATTTCTTCAATTCTTGCAGCATTTTTAGCATTTACATCAGCGTCTTCTGTATCTGTTTTCAAGCCACCTAATTCAGCTTTTAAGCCTTCTATGTCACCTGTTAATGCTGAAATACTGCTTTTGCAAGTGCTGATATCAGATTTTTTTGCAGTAACTGATGCTTCACATGTAGCTAAATCAGCTTTTTTAGTATCGTAATCTTCTTTTAATTTTTTATTTGCTTCATCATCCTTAAAAGCGTCCTCAATTATTGTATCTAAATCTGATTGAAGAGTAGTAATCTTTGAATCATAATCTGATACAATTTGAGTTCTTTCTTGCTTAAGAGCTTCTAATTGTTCCTCAGGAGTTCCTGATGATGCGGTAGTTGTTGTGGTAGTGGCTGTAGTAGGTGTAGAGCTAGAAGAGCTACTAGTTGAGCCTCCACCTCCTCCGCCTGAAGAAGTTTTTTCTGTTTGAGAAGTCTTATTTGTTTCTGCAGTCGTAGTTGCAGTTGTAGTTGTAGGAGTAGTTGTAGGAGTTGTTCCAGTTGTTGTATCAGCAAGAGCATTTACTGTATTATTCAGAATATTTAAGAAATTGTCAGCAGAGATTACGCCATCATTTGCAGACAATTCATTATTATCTAAAACATTGTCATTATTGGCATCAAGGTTTTCAAATATATTAGCCAAGGAAACTTGACCATCTGTATTGAAAATATTTTGTAAATCTTCATTTGCAAAGAAGTTATTACCTATAACTTCTTTAAAATTGTCTAGATTCAAGCCTGTTTCGCTGTAAGCTGAGATATCAGCAGATGCGCCTGATGTTTTTATTTTTGCAAGATCATTTAATATTTGTATTTCATCTGCATCAAGTTTATTATTATCATTTCTATCAAGTTGTTTAAAAATATCTTGATTTTGTAATGCACTTGATACAGAATCTGAAAAGATACTGTTTGATGAACCATTTGCTATATATGCAGAGATTTCGGTGCTGCTCATTCCAGAGAATATACTAAAATCAGCATTGCTCCCTGGAGTCCTAACGTAACTGCCGGATGCTATACTGTTAATTAATTTCCAAAAATCATTTGAAAATGAACTTATGGACACTAGTAAAACCTTTCGAATGTTCTCTTATATTTAAAAAGTACAAAAACCTCGAAATATTTACTATTTATATCATTCGTATATTCTTTTGTTACATTATGTAATATTTAAAATTATAGCTATAAAACCCTACACATTTTAGCAAGATACAACTTATTATATTGCCCATTTAAAGCCAAATTGAAGAGAAACACCATTTCTTCCACCGTTTCTAACCATTGATTGCAAATAGCCTGTGAATCTTTCTCCAAATCTTTTTTGCAAACCGACTCCATATTCAACATAAGGTTTCACTGATACCATAGGAATACTTATGTCATTAGCTTTATACTCACCATCATTCATCATATTCCACACCATATTCACTCCCATATAAGGCTGATAGGAGCCTTTAATGTTAGCAATAAACTTTACTCCAGGATTTATTTGAAGCACGTTTAAAGCGTCTGAACTATAATTGATTCCATTTGAATCCCGATAATTAAACGTTTTTATAAATGAATAGGCAAGCATTAAACTTGGTTGAACTATGCATTTTGACTCACCTAACTCAATGTTATAGCCAGTCTTGGATGCTATTCCTGTTGCAAGAGTTGTAAAATCAGAAGTTGAACGCGAAGAAGAAGAATGTGCGCTTGAAGCAGATATATTAGCTGTCAGAGAAGTAAAGAAATTATTCTTAAAGAACGATTTGTTAATACCGAACAAACCGCCGTTTTGGTAGACATTAACACCTTCGTAACTTTGATTAGAGCCATTATATCCCGCATATGCACTTATTACATTTTGGAAACCGTGTCTACCTTCTTCAAGAGGCATGTCGTATCCTACGAAGCTTCCATAACTTGTATTTGAAACGGTAGGACCATTTTTCAACCCGACACTTTCAAATGTTGTATATGGCCTATACCACGGCCCCGATACAAGTTCAGGATAGATTGTTTTTTTCTCCGCGTTATCAACTTCTTGTATTGCATATCTATTTCTGAGTCTATATGCCAATCTTTGGGCTTGCGGCTGCATCATAAACACATCAGAATTTGTAAATGCCTGATTATAGGTATTCATCATATTTGAATACGTTCCAACAGTTGATGTTACTGGCGAAGAGTATACAACAGGGTTAAAACTGTTTGAGTATGCTCTATTTAAGACAACACTTTGGGTGCCTGATGATGTTAGAAAATATTTGTATATAGGTCCTAAGTACGTAGCGTCAGGATTTGTTGAAATGTTAAGACCTTCTGTTTCTGATATCAATATAGGACCAGTTTTAGATGACAGACTATCTGTCAACACATTGAAATTGTTTATATTCAAAGTTCCCGTTGAACCAAGAGCATTAATTGTATCTGCTTTTTGGTGAAGCCCATCAATATCAACACTGAGATTTGATGTGCCTGAATCAAATTGCAAATTAGAAATATTAACATTATCGATAAGTGCATTTCGCAAGTCTAATGTTGCATTCTGATACATCTTGAATGACGAAGTATTAAATCTCATATTAGGGTAGGTAAGATTAAGATTGCCGCTGTATACATTAATATCATTTGTGTACCCGCTCATATCAGAATTAAATACAACTTTTCCATTATATGAAGACTCATCTGGAATATTTATATTTATAGAGTTATTTATGCCTTCAGATGCTATTGAATCATTAAATATTATTGGCTTATCAACGGAAGTAGATTTAAGAT
The DNA here is from genome assembly GCA_023395575.1 of Bacillota bacterium. Lineage (GTDB taxonomy): Bacteria > Bacillota > Clostridia > Acetivibrionales > DSM-1351 > Ruminiclostridium. The sequence continues at coordinate 3,522 of JAEWZA010000090.1, read as the reverse complement.
TTAGGGTGGCATTTCCCGCCATATAAATGGCATTGTTTTCTGTATCATTTTGTTTGTTACCCGTAAATTCCACCGTAGAACTACTGCTAGTCACAGTCATAACGGGCTTATTATCAGAATCAAAGCCTTTCATATAGATAGCTCCACCTTTTGAAGATGAAATATTATTCTTGAACAGGCTACTGCCTGAAATATTTAACTTAGCACCATCTGCAAGATATACAGCACCACCTTCAGAATTAGATATATTATTCTGAAATTTAACCGAATTTGCACTTACAGTAGCTTGACCTTTTTCATATAAAGCACTCCCCTGAGTAGCTTTAGCATTTGCCAAAGTAACATCATTAAGTCTCAATTCTCTTTCCGTATTATTCAAAGAAGAATCTACTTTGAAAAGGCTATATTGACTAGCACCGGAAATAGTACCTCCGTTTCCGTATATAGTTACTCTATTTTCTCTGCCTTCAGAATATTCAGCATTGAGACTCGGAAGGTTCTCATTGGCTGTATATGTTTCAGTTTTACCTTCAGAATCAAGAACCATAGAGTATGTCCTTACCCCAATATTATTGAGAACTCTTTTTAAACCATCCCCGCCTATATATTCCGAAATAAAATGTATAGAATTAGATTCTTTTGCAACCTGATATGAATAATCTGATGTGTAGTAAGAATCATCTCCAATATAGTTTATCAAAATGTTTGGTGATGTAATATCAAATGTACTGTCAGTTACTGCATTAGTTATTATATTAAAAGTATCAATATTGAGAACAGGAGTGCCTGTAACAGTTGAAGAGATTATCTTATCAACTTTGTGAAGCGAAAGGTCTATATCAAGTTTCGCAAGGGTATTTGTACCTTCCGTCTCGAAAGAGTTCAAATATATTGTATCTATTTTATTATTTTGAAGATTCAAGATAGAATCATTTTTCATCGATAAATTGATATAATCTTCTTGGTTTCCTGTATTTCCAAAGAACTTTCCTGAGCTTGTAAGTTTTAATGCACCATTATAAAGATTTACGTAATTATTACCTTTAAAAGTACTGAAATCTGATGTTATATCAAATGAACCATCTATTGGAGCAGAACCTATTGCCTTGTTTATATTTAATATATTATTCGCTCCTGAGGTTTCGATTCCATCTGAAAGAATAAGTTTTGCCAAAGAACTGTTGTTAATATTTAAGACTGAATTACCTGCCATATAGATTGAATTATCAGTTGTATCTGCATTATTGTCGGAGAAAACCGTATTATTTATATTTGAAATTATTGTAAGAGTTGATGGGTCACTAGCTCCTCCTTTTATATAAATAGCGCCACCTTTTCCATTAGCAGTATTGTTAGAAAAAATACCACCATTTATAACAAGGGATGCACCATTTGTTATTGATATAGAGCCACCATTACTTGTTGACTGGTTGTTTGAAACATTTACGTTATCAAGAGTAGCTTGGGCATCTTTTCCATTTAGAATAAAAGCGCTTCCATTTATACCTCTTGCATTTGTAATCGCTGCATCGTGAACAATAAGCTCTCTTGCGGTACCTGCAGAAGAGCTAGGGTCTTCTGTATCTACCTTGAATAATGAGAATGTATTATTTCCAGAAAATATCTTATTTTGCCCAAATATCTCTAAAGTATTTGTTTGTCCTGATATTGCGTTCATATTAGGAAGATTTAATGTCGCCGTGTACTGCGCACTAGTTTGGGAATAGCTTCTTGTACCTGTGGATTCAAGCTGTGCAATAAGCCCATCACCTACATCGCCTAGATATTTTACGTATATAAAACCCGAATTATCAGCATCTTTTGTTATCAAATATCTCTTTGTACTTGTATTTGCGCTTATACTAAAATCATCAATGTTAACACCATCTGAGAACATTTTTATACTCTGATTTGAAGCATTATCAGATAGAAGCTGAATTCCTGAAATAGTTACTAATGAAGTTTGATTAATTGTATCTACTATTACACTGTCTGATTTTGCATCAGAAAGGCTTACATCCATTAGGAATCTTCCACCTCCGGTGTATGAAGACGCATAAATTGTATCTATTTTGTTGTTTTGAAGATTTAAAGTAGCAGATTCTGCAATACCAAGAGCAATTTTATCTATAGCATTTCCAAAAAATATTCCGCTTGTTCCAAGTTTTAAAACACCACCATCTAAATTTACAGCACCTTTATATCCTGACATATCAGCATCAAGTACTATACTTCCATCATTATTTTCAGTTCCACTATTTATTTTTATTATGCTTGTATTATCTTCAGACTCTATTTTGTCTGATATCGTTATTTTTCTTGTTGAAGCGGCATTAAAGTCCATTTCGCCGCCTTTTAAATATACCCCAACACCATTACTATCGGAATTTCCACTTATCGTAATATCGCCTGTATCTGCAATTATATTAACAGTACCTTCGTTATATATTGCACCACCTTTACCTGAAGAACTATTATTTGTGATAGCAGATAAACCTTTTATGGTCATAGTACCTGTATTATAAATCGCTCCACCATCACCGGTTGCCGTATTATTTGTTATCAATGTATTTGTTATATTTAAAGTGCCTGCGTTGTTTATCGCACCACCATCTGATGAGCTGAATTTTGAATAACTCAATACATCATTAATATTATAAGTTTGACCTGTACCTATTATAACTCCTGTATGATCTTGCCCGTCAATAGTATAACCGTTGCCGTTAACCGTCAGTTCTCCGTTTGTGCCAATCATATTATTTAAATTTTCAACAACCAATATATCAGACGACATTGAGAGAGATCTTACTATATCAGAAGATTTTAAGGCATTATATAATTCATCAGAATAAAACTGGCGTAAAAAATTAAGCTGTCCCAAATTCGAACTATCCTGAGATACAATATATCTGTATAATGTTGTATCTATTGTAGCTCCTACTATTTGGCTTAACGAAGGTGTATTTGAACCCGTAAATAAGTTTACATTTGTATTTGTTGCAGTCGCATCATGAAGCACATTTATGTCATCTATTCTGAATACTCCATTTTGCGTTCCCGAACCTGAATTTACAAGACTGTTTGTTAAAGAAAAATAATCTGTTGTCGAATTTGATAAATCCACATCAAACTTCAGTCCTATTGATGAATCCTTGGCAATAGATAATGACTGAGTACTTATGTAATTACCCACTATCCCATCCATCATATCTATCGTTCCACCGTAAAGATTCAGAATGTTGTTTGCAATAGTACCTGTTGAACGAAGTGTAGTCCCATCTGATTGGTATGTATGCCCAAGTTTTAATACCCCGTTATAAACATTGATTACAGGGTCATATATACCGTTAACACTATTATTAAACTCAACTGTACCCAAATAATCGGAACCGTCATTTTTATTAATATTAATTACTGAACTGCCTGTATTATTGTATATTGAATCATCAAAGACTATTTTATTACCCAATTGCGCCATTAAATTTATCGAGCCCTGATCATTATAGATAGCACCTCCTAGAT
>JAEWZA010000085.1 GCA_023395575.1 Bacillota bacterium | reverse complement strand
GATACTACATTCACTGAGGCTGGTGACACAAAAAAATATGATTTTGAAGATGGTACTCTGCAAGGCTGGGGACCAGCAGGTAGCATTACAGTTGGAGTAGTTAATGACACAGTTGCGGCAAATAGTGGTTCATATGGACTCAAGGCATCAAATTCTTCTGCTAACTGGCAGGGAGCACAGCTGAATATTACTTCATTTCCAGCTGGTACATATAATGTAGAGGGCTATGTAAAGCTTGTTTCAGCAGCAAGCGGTGCGTTGAAGATAACCCATCAACATACTGATACAGGTGCAGACGGTGATGCTTATGATCAACTTACAGCAAATAATAGTGTTACTTCTAGCGAATGGACAAAGCTTGAGGGTACATTTAAACTGTCCTCAATAATGGTTGCTAGTAGCATAAAATTTGAATCTGCTGATAGCAATAATACACCTGACTATTATCTTGATGACATAACTTTTACATTAGTTAGCCTAGATGATTCAAAACCTACAACGCCATCAACTAATATAAAATTTTATGATTATAATTTTGACAATGGAACAACACAGGGATGGAGTCCAAGAGGAGAAAATGTTAATGTTGATGTTTCTACAGAAGCAGCTACATCATTACCAAACAGTATAAAAGTAACAGGCAGAAGTCAAAATTGGAATGGTGCAAGTATAAATGCTTTAGGAAAATTGGACAAGGATGTAACCTACACAATAAAGGCAAAGGTTAAATCTATATGTGCAGTAACAACACCAAGTGCAATAAGTTTAACAATGCAGCAAAAATCTGCAGCTGACGGAGCAAGCACAGATTATAAGCAGGTTGCTTCAACTGGTAGCATTAATGATAATAATTGGCATGAAATCAGTGGTACATATTCCTTTACTGAAGATATGGTAGAACAAACATTATACTTTGAAAGCAGTGACGCATATGATGAATTCTATATTGATGATATATATATTTCATCTCCAGGAGCTGGCGTTCGCAATATTGGATTTGAAGACAATACCGCTCAGGGCTTTACATCAAGAATAGGTGGCAATGTTACAGTAACAGATGCTGACAAAAAATCTGGAACATATAGTTTACTTGTTAGTGACAGAGTAAATGAAAATGACGGCCCTATACTTAATGTAAGTGGAAAAATGCTTCAGGGTTCAAAATATAATATTTCCACTTGGCTAAAATTAGCACCAGGCAGCGAACAATCAGGAGTCATTATTTCAATGGCATATACTACAGATGGTGAAACAAAATATACCAATCTTTATGGCTCTGTGAGTAATCCTGTTGTTGTAACAGAGAGTGAAGGTTGGGTTAATCTTAATTTTGATTATTTAATGGCATATGATGCTGAACAAGTAAGTTTGTACATAGAATCAAGGGGAGATACAGCATCCTTCTACATTGATGACTTCTGTGTTAGTTATATACCACCTGCAGGCATACAGACTGATATTCCTTCACTAAAGGATGTATACGAGAACTACTTTGAAATTGGAGCATCAGTAGTACCTGGTGAATATAACGGAGCTTCAGGCGATTTGCTTAAAAAGCATTTTAACAGCATGGTAGCGGGAAATGATAATAAGCCAGATGCTATATTCCCTAGTACATTTCTTGCCCTTGATGATATTACAGAAGCAAATTTAAATCTGGATTTTTCAGATTACATAAAAGATTATACAGAAGCTAATAATTTGAAGTGGCGTTGGCACACCTTTGTATGGCATAGTCAGACACCTGATTGGCTCTTTACAGATGAAAATGGTAATGAGTTAACAAGAACAGATGAAAATGGAAATTTAGTTCTGATAGAGAAAGACCCTGTAAAACAGGCTGCCAACAAAGAACTAGTACTTAATAGAATGAGAGCTTATATTAAAATTATAATTAATAGATATGGTGAGTACATAGACTATTATGATGTGGTTAATGAGGTCATTGATCCAGCTCAGCCTGATGGTATGCGCAGAAGCAAGTGGTATGTTATAACAGGTAAAGACTTCATCAAGGAAGCCTTTAAAACTGCAAAGGATGAATTAGCTGCAAAAGGCTATACAGGTAAGCTATATATAAATGATTATAATACTGAACAACCTTCAAAACGTGATTTCTTATATTCTCTTGTACAAGAGATAAATAAAGATGAGAAATTAATTGATGGTGTAGGTCATCAGTGCCATGTAGGACGTACACAGCCATCTGTAGCTTCTATTATCGCTTCTATTGAGAAGTTTGCAGATGCAGGTCTTGACAATCAAGTTACTGAGCTAGATGTAAGTAATTATGATGATAGTGTTAGCGACTTTGCTAAGTCTACACCTGATAATGATGTTCCAAAAGCAGTACTGCTTGAACAGGGCTACCGTTATAAACAGTTGTTTGAAAGTCTTAAGGCGTTAGATGTTGAAAAAGACTGCATTAGCAGTGTAGCAATATGGGGAATTTCAGATGCTAATACTTGGCTATCAACCTTCCCAATTACAAGGCTTGAAAAACCACTGCTTTTTGATACAAATCAACAAGCAAAATATGCATACTGGGGTGTTGTATTAGCGAATCCAGATTATTCAGAGTATGCTGCGAAGCTCCCAATTCTAATTAAAAATTTATCAACACCTAAAGGAACGCCTAAAATTGATGGAAAGAGTGAGCTTCTATGGGAAGCTAATGCACCAATTTTAGTGCAAGCTGATAACGGTTATGTAGGCTCCTTCAAAACACGTTGGGATGAAAATAATCTGTATGTTCTAGCAGAGGTAACAGATACTTATTCAACTAATAAATCGGGGTTAATAGATGTATTTGTAAATGATACTAAAACAACCTTTGAGCGTAAGAAATCTAATAATAA
>JAEWZA010000406.1 GCA_023395575.1 Bacillota bacterium | reverse complement strand
TGCCCTGTTGAGAGGATTTTTTTCTTGTTCAGTCCAATGTGTATGAAAATCAGTTATCTCTGGCTGTCTTCCAAATACTTGTTCATCTGAAATATCCTCTTGAAGAAGCTTTGGATTAAGCCGTACTCTCCCTTTATCGTCAACTATAAATAGTTTAGATTCTTTAATTGCTTTATCAATCTGTTGAGCAATATGCGGATGTGTTTCATTATGTTCTAAAAACATTTTATGTAATTCATCCTCAGTATAGTTTTCACTCTGTATTGTTTCTCCACTTTTAAGCTTTATAGGTCGCCTCTGGATAACTGTATAATTATTTAAAGTATTTTGTTTATTATCAAAGTTTTTCTTTTTAACTTCTAAATCAGTTTGCGAATTTTTCATAAATTGAAAAGTAGACGCTCTACCTTTCTTCTTTTGAACAAACGAATTTACAACAGTCCCACTTTTATTCGGTTTTTTTTTCTCTAAATCTGCATACATATCTCAATCCACCTTGTATAATAATTTTATCTCAATTAGGCTTGCTTAACAGCAGTCCTTTTTAAATTTTCATACAACCAAACCCTGAATGACGTCAGTTACTTCTCCTTGTTTTTCTTTTTAATATCAATACCATTCTGCATTCATCTGTTCCTCAGTCAAATTACTCATATTCGCGGGTCTTACAGATGAAGGAATGCCTCTAATCTTCTGAATGTCAAGTATACTCATAAAACAAATTCCAATTGGCAATCGCACGGTTCATTTTCCACATGCTCTTTATCATATTCAAGTGCTTCAACACAGCCCATAGCTCTATAAAATGCCTGGCTTTCAATAGAAGAATGAGCTGAAATATACAACTTTTGTGCGCCATGTTGCTTTGCCCAATCCTTTGACAATCGGAATATTTCTTTTCCAATACCACTTCCACGCATATCCTCTGATACATGTATGCTGGATAAGTCAAGGTATTCCTTATACTGTCCAAATAAAATCGGTTCTACAGATGAAAATCCCTTCAGCACATCATTTATAAATGCTCCAAAAACTACACCGCCTTTTGTTACCGTGTTCTTTAAGCAAGCTATCAGTTTGTTATATTCATCTTCACCCCAATCTTCTGAAAATGAAATGTCTTTAATACACCACTTGCAATCGATTTTTCGCCAACATTTTGATACTTCTTGATGACGCTTAAACTGAGCAAACAAATCTTGGTTTATCATTTCTGCAGATAGCTTTATTAACTCCATTATTCTCCCCTACTTCCTCCTCAATATAGCAAAGGGCTCAACTTCCTCTGTCATCGGTATATAAACAATCATTTGGGCATGAGGCGCTGTTCTGATGTCCTCTCCCTCTTCATTTTTCATTGACTCAATTGTTTGAATAAAATAATCCTTATCAGGGCTCATAACTTCAATCTCATCGCCTACAATCATTCTATTTCTTTGCTCAATCTTTGCTATTTTAGTTTCCTTGTCATATTCCAAAACCATACCAATAAATTCATAGTCCCTTACATATGAGCTGGTGTGATAAATCTGGTCTTCACCTGAAGTTTTATTAAAATAAAAGCCCTTTGTATACTCTCTATGGCTTGCTTTAGACAATTCACTAAGCCATTCGGTATTGAATTTATAATTTTCAGGGTCAGCCATATATGCATCTATAGCCTTTCGGTATGCACTTACAACTGTAGCCACATAGAAGGAGCTTTTCATTCTGCCTTCAATCTTAAAGCTGTATATTCCAGCCTCAACAAGCTCAGGTATGTGCTCAATCATGCATAAGTCCTTTGAATTAAATATATATGTTCCCTTTTCATCTTCATAAACAGGATAATATTCGCCTGGACGCTTTTCCTCCATAATATGATATTTCCATCTACAGGACTGTGCACAATCTCCTCTGTTTGAATCTCTTCCTGTCATATAACTGCTGAGCAAGCATCTTCCAGAATAAGATATGCACATTGCTCCATGAACAAAAGCCTCTATATCCAAGCTTTCAGGAGTTTTTGTATCAATTTCCTTAATCTCTGTAAGCGAAAGCTCTCTGGCAACAACTATTCTCTTAGCCCCAAGGTCATGCCAAAAATTTGCACTTTGGTAGTTAGTATTATTTGCTTGAGTGCTTACGTGAATTTCCATATTGGGAGCAACCTTTCTCACAATAGAAAAAATACCGGGGTCAGACACAATCAACGCATCAACTCCCAGCTCCTCCAGCTGCATTACATACTCTGGTAATCCATCTAAATCATCATTATGTGGAATTATGTTTAGTGTTACATATAGCTTACATGCTTTAGCATGTGCAAATTTAACTCCCTGTTGTATATCCTCCTCAGAGAAATTGTCAGCCTTAGCTCTGAGTCCAAATTTCTGTCCTCCAATATAGACTGCATCTGCACCATACAAAACTGCCATTTTCAATTTTTCCAAGTTTCCGGCAGGTGCCAAAAGTTCAACCTTTATCATATTAATCTCATACCCCTTTGAATAAAGCTTCATGTAATAATACATCAGATATTCCCAAATAATTTCTTACAATTATTTGAAAAGCAAATCATTTATAATTCTCTCGCACCGATAGCTTTTACGTGCGAAAGTTAACCTTTCTTATAGCTAAGTGCTACTCCATCTCCAATTGGAATAATGCTGGTTTCAAAGCCTTCATCCTCGCAAAGAGTTTTCAGAAAGTCCCGCATTCTTGCAACAATTGTTCTCTTTCTTCTAACCACAAGCTCTTCACTTGCAATCATTCCCTTATACAAAACATTATCTGATACCAATAAGCCTCCTGGAACCAGCATTCTTTTGCACTGCTCAAAAAACTCGTTATATTGGCCCTTTGCAGCATCAATAAAAATCATATCATAGCGTTTATCCAAACACGCTAGAACATCTAAAGCATCCCCTGCAATTACATTTATAGTATTTTGCTTACCAACTGATTTTATATTTTTCCTTGCAAGCTCAATCATTTCTTCATTTCTTTCAATTGTATCAATAATGCCATCCCGATTTAAAAATTCAGAAAATAATATAGCTGAGTATCCGATAGCAGTTCCCACCTCAAGAATTCTAGACGGCTGCTTCATTTGTCCTATCACCTTCATTAAAGCAGCAACTTCAGGCTGAATTATCGGCACATGGTTTAGAGCCGCATATTTCTCCAACTCTGCAAGCAATCCCGTGTTAGCCTTTATTGTATCTCTAATATATTCAATTATATAGTCATAATTAATCAATAGTTCCGTCCATGTCCCACCTTCCAGACAAAGCAACCAGAAATAACATGGACTCGGCACCTCCTACATAAATATTTCTAAATTCTTTCAACCTTCTTATTCTTACTAAGGTCTTTATTTCTCTAATTTTTTCCTTCACATGGTTTTATATTTAAATCTAAATACCTCAATCAGTTTATCAAACTACCAATCTCATATACCTTTTTGTATCAGTATAAAACCACATAATTTCCTTGATTTATAAAATTAGGGCGGCATACAGCCACCCCAATCCATTAATAAAATATATTATACAAACATAATAAACAACTATTTCGCCAAACCATACTGTTTCATAGCCTTCAAATGTTCAGAATATGTCTTGGTGAATTTTGTAGTTCCATCTCCCGTTGCTATAAAGAACATATAATCAGTATCTTCATCAGGGTACAACGCCGCATTTATTGAATCCATACCAGGAGAACATATTGGTCCAGGTGGAAGCCCAGGATGAATATATGTATTGTATGCATCCTCAACTGCTGTATCCTCATAGGTTATTTGCTCATGTACCTTGCCCTCTCTGTTAAGGAAAATGTACTGAAGCGTTGCACATGATTGTAATTTTCGAATATATTCTTCTTTACTCTTTAATCGCTTATGGAATACAGCAGAAACTAATCTTCTGTCTGCACTTGAGTTTGCCTCTCTTTCAATAATTGATGCAAGAGTAATAATTTGATCCATTGTCATTCCAAGTTCTTGAGCTCTTTTGTAATGCTCCTTTGTCAGCTTACTGTCAAAGTTTTTTAGCATTATATTTATAATTACTTTCTCACCAGGATTCATTGCGAACTCATAAGTGTCAGGGAATAAATATCCCTCTAATATAAATTCTCTGTTATTGGTGTTCTTTATCTGTTTTATGAAATCGTAATCGTATTTCTCGTATTTCATTGCATAATCAAATTTATCTTCGATTGCTATACCCTTATCTTCAAATTTCTTAACTATCTGCTTATAGGTCAAGCCTTCTGGAATAGTAATCTTAACACTTTCAGGCTTTGAAATAAGTATTTTCATTATACTATTTAGTTCCAGATCTTTATTCAGAATATGTGTACCTGCCTGATATTTTCCATCAAACCCATTAAGCTTTGAAACAATCTTAAAAACTTGAGGATTACTTATAAAGCCTCCGTCATTTAAAATGTTCGCAATGGCCTTTGTATCTGATCCCATAGGTATTTCCACTGGTATTGCACCAGGATCAGTAGCATCAATCTGAATCTGAGCAGCTTCCACATCATCGCTGACAGCTATTATACTCATGAAGGAATATATGGTTCCCACTGAAAATATAACCACAAATACAATTATTGAAGCTAGTACAAAAGTAAGCTTCTTTAACCCAGCAGAAATTAAAAATATACCAGAAAGTACCAACGCAATTCCAATTACTGTTAATACGGCATTAAATACACCATAAGAAGCACTATACCCACTTAATAT
>JAEWZA010000077.1 GCA_023395575.1 Bacillota bacterium | reverse complement strand
GGAATGGATAGACCTTATAATATCCAGTATGGGATTTAACCCAACTATTTATGATGAAGAGCAGAAAAATGTGTTGATAACTAGAATACTTCCTATGGTGGAGCCGAGGATTAACCTTGTAGAGCTTGCTCCCAAGGGTACTGGTAAATCCTTTGTTTATGGTAATGTTTCCAGATATGCCCGAGTAATTGGTGGTGGAAAAGTATCTCCTGCAGTTATGTTTCATCATAACGGTAATAATACACCCGGATTAGTAACAAGGTATGACCTGGTAGTCTTGGATGAAGTGCAAAGTATACAAGGAGACTCAACAGGCGAACTTGTTGCGGGATTGAAAGTTTATCTTGAGGCGGGAAGATTTAGCCGTGGTAATACTGAAGCCAGTGCAGAAGCAGGTTTTGTCATGCTTGGAAATATAACACTAGACGAAAGTCATAAACCTATTTATATGGAAGAAGGACTTTTTAATGAAATTCCAAATTTTCTTCAGGAGACAGCTTTCATTGATAGGTTGCATGGTATTATTGCTGGCTGGCTTATGCCCAGGATATCAAAGGATACTCCATCGAGATCCCTTGGTTTTAAGGGTGATTTCTTCTCAGAAGTACTACATAATCTCAGGAGTGAGCCACAGTACACTGATTATGTTAATTTGAATATGAGATTGCAAAATTGCAATGACTTGAGAGACAGGAAAGCAATAGTACGTCTGGCAACTGCCTATCTTAAGGTACTATTCCCCGATTTGCAAGTTTCAAATGCAGACTTTGTAAAGTACTGTGTAAAACCAGCTGTTGAGTTGAGACAGAGGGTTAGGGATGAACTACACAAGATGGATAGAGAATATGCAGAGGTTAATATTGAGGTGGAAATATATGAGTAAAGCAAAGAAAGGGATTCCAACTTTTGATCAACTGATAAATCCTTTATTTAAAGCATTAAAGTTATTAGGTGGATCGGCTACAATAGATGAATCTTATGAAAAGGTAATTGAACTAATGAGTTTATCAGATGATATACTGGACATTCCGCATGGTAAATCTGGTAGTCAAAGTGAAGTGGCATATAGATTAGCGTGGGCCAGAACTTACCTTAAAAAATATGGAATAATTGAGAATTCTTCAAGGGGAGTCTGGTCTTTAGTTAATGATGCAAAAGACTTAGATAGCTTAGACTCCCGAGAAATTGTTAGAGTTGTCAGGGAACAGTCCATAAAAAAGGACAGTTATATTGATTCTATATGTCAGTCAGATGACAATTTGGAAAATGATGGTGTTGAAAAACCAGATGAAATTAAGGGCTGGAGAGAAAAGTTAAAAAACATATTATTTTCACTTGATGCACAAGCTTTTGAGCGACTAACGCAAAGATTATTAAGGGAATCTGGTTTCATTCACGTAGAGATTACTGGAAGAACTGGGGATGGTGGCATAGATGGCAAAGGTATTGTTCGGATGAATGGAATTTTAAGCTTTCATATGATATTTCAATGTAAAAAATATCAGGGAAGTGTAACAGCAGGTCACATCAGAGACTTTAGAGGAGCTATGCAAGGAAGAGCAGATAAGGGACTGTTTATTACAACAGGAGTTTTTACAAGAGATGCAGTTAAAGAAGCAACAAGGGATGGAGCACCTCCTATTGATCTAGTAGATGGAGAGCAACTTATAGATAAACTAAGGGAGCTCGGAATGGGAGTAAAAGAAATAATTATTAGAGATTATGAAATAGATGAAGAATGGTTCAAAAGGATATAGTGATATTATCTTCAGGCCGTTAAATTAAGCGATATATTGATAAGTACAAGAGGGGGCACAACTTTGGATTTAGGAAAACTTTCTTATATAGAAGATTTACGTACTATCTGGAAGCATGAAGAAAAAGAGTTCACACCTTGGTTAGCTAAAAACATATCACTACTTGGAGAGGCTCTTGGCCTAGACTTAGAGGTTATTTCTATTGAGCATGATGTAGGCTCGTTTTCACTCGATATTCTTGCTAAAGATTCTAGTAGTGGAAATATTGTTGCAATAGAAAACCAACTTGAAATCACTGACCATACTCATCTTGGACAGATCATTACCTATGCGTCAGGTGTCGATGCCAGAACAGTAGTATGGATCTCAAAGGAGGTTAGGGAAGAACACCGAAAAGCTATTGACTGGCTTAACCAGCTAACCAATGAAGAGATGGAGTTTTTCGCCGTTGAAATTCAATTAATACAAATTGATGACTCATCACCTGCACCGTTCTTCAAAGTAAAAGCCTCACCAAACGATTGGTCTAAGGAGCAGAAAGCAAAGGTGAATTCATCGGTGGGAGTATCAGACAGGCAGGAATACTATCATCAATTCTTTACTGACTTACTTGATATTATTCATAAAGAAATACCGGACTTAACAAATTCTAAAAAAGTAGCTTATGATGCGTGGAAGTCGTTCCCTTCAGGTATTTCTGGTTGCGTATATACAATTGCATTCCGTTCAGGGAACAGGGTTTCTTGCGAGCTTTATATTGATTCGGGGAATAAGGAAAAGAATAAAGAACGATTTGATAAATTTTATGCACAGAAGGATAAAATCGAAGGGATTCTTGGAGAACTTTCGTGGGAAAGACTTGATGACAAAAAAGCTTGTAGGATTGCAATATATACAGATTATACTAGCGACCAAGACATACTTGCCTGGGGGATACATATGTTAAAGAGTTTTAGGAGTTGTTTTGTGAATTACGTCACATAGGCATCTATATCATGGAACATGAAAATGTTCAATAAAGAATCGCTTATGATAAAGTTTTGCATAAGGTTGTATTATAGGGGTGTTTTATGTATCTATCAGAGCTAAAGATATGGAATTTTAGAAAGTACGGATCCTTTATAGATGATAAGGGGAATATATTACCTGGTTTATCTTTAAAGTTTAACGCTGGGTTTAACTTGCTTGTTGGTGAAAATGATACTGGAAAGTCTGCAATAATTGATGCTATTAAGCTTGTACTTTTAACTCAAAGTTATGAAAGTATAAGACTTGAAGAGGAAGATTTTCATTTGCCAAACGGACAGTCTGAATCAAATAGGGCAATGGACATAATGATAGAGTGTATTTTCAGGGGCTTCTGCAATGAAGAAGCTAAGAACTTTGTCGAGTGGATGGGATTTGAAAAAATATCATCAGATTGCTATAGTTATTTCCTAAAATTGACCCTTAAAGCACAAAGAGAGCAGGGTAAAATTTATTCGGATGTTAAAGCAGGGCCTGATGATGGATCTTTCATGGATAGCAAAGCAAGGGATTTGCTAAGAGTGACATATCTCAAGCCACTTAGAGATGCAGAGAGCGAATTAAATCCTAGAAGAAATTCACGACTGTCTCAGATACTTGACAGTCATTCTGCATTTACAGATAAAGAAAATCATCACCTTGTAACACTTATCCAGAAGGCAAATGAAGAAATTGTAAACTATTTCACAGGCTCTGACAATTCGGGAAATGCCTTGCCGGACCAAAATGGAAAGAGTTTGCTTGAAGATATAAATACATATCTTAAAGAATTTTCTGACAAGAAGAATCCATTGAAGTCAGAGTTTGAAATATCGGAAATGAAACTGCGAGCAATTTTAGAGAAGCTCAGTTTAAACCTGTCAGAGAATAAAGCTGGCTTGGGTTCTCATAACCTTCTTTTCATTGCTACAGAAATGTTATTACTCAAAAGAGAAAATTTTACAGGGCTTAGTCTTGCGTTAATTGAAGAAATAGAAGCTCATTTGCATCCCCAAGCACAGCTAAGGTTGGTGGACTACTTACAAAAAGAATGTTATGAACATGAAATACAACTAATTATGACAACACATAGCCCCAACTTAGCTTCAAAAGTGAATTTGCAAAATCTTATAATATTAAAAAATGGCTTAGCGTATGCGATGGGATCAGATTATACACAATTATATGAAGGCGATTATCTTTTTCTTCAAAGGTTCCTGGATTCAACTAAAGCTAATTTGTTTTTTGCTCAAGGAGTTATATTGGTTGAAGGGGATGCAGAAAATATTCTCATTCCAGTCATTGCTGACATTATCGACTATCCTCTTTCTCACTTTGGGGTGTCCATAGTAAACGTAGGAAGCACTGCTTTTTTAAGATACTCAAGAATTTTTCTGAGAAAGGATAATATATTGATGGACATCCCAGTCGCTTGCATTACTGATGTTGATGTTCGACCGGATGAAAGCGTAATTATAGATAAAGATACAGCCGCAATAGAGGTTTATAATAATGAAGTTTGTCAGGAAAGGCAAAGAAAAGCAGCTTTGTATGATAAACAGAATGTAAAAACATTTGTATCACCCCAATGGACTTTGGAATACTGTATCGCTCAGAGTAATTTGGTCGATGATTTTTACAAAGCAGTTATGCAGGCAAAAGTAATCCAGAGTGCAGATAAAAGCGGATGGGATAGTGAAAAGGTAAAGGAAAAGATAAACAATATTGATCTTTCAGTAATAGAAAGCTGGCGTAGTGAAGGTTTTGATAAGGAAACCATAGCTTACAAGATATATAAGGAAATCATTATCAATGAGACCAATAAAGTCTCAAAAGCTATAGTTGCCCAATGTTTTGCAAAGATATTAGCAGAACGAAGCAATACGTGTAAAGATATTATTAAGCAGACAATACAAGCTGATGACAAATTAGAATACCTAGTTAAAGCAATAAAGTATGCTTGTGGAGATAAGGATGGGGTATTGTGATAAGAATTACTGATGAGGATGTCGAATTCGCTGAAGAGCTTCTATTGCCAGAAGGAAAGAAATTTGATGAGGAGAGGCGTAGAGTCATTAAATGTTTAGACTCTATTGATGTTCACGCCTGCCCTGGAAGTGGCAAAACTACAGCCTTATTAGCAAAACTGATCATATTGGCACAAAAAATGCCATTCAGGGGAAATAGGGGTATTTGTGTGTTAACACATACTAATGTTGCTATAGATGAAGTGGAGCGTAGAGTTGGAGTTCAGGCTTATAATTTACTGAGATATCCTAATTTTTTCGGAACGATACAGGCCTTTGTTGATAAATATCTCGCTATTCCGGCATATATTGAGTTTTTTGGTAAGCGACCACATAGGATTGACAATGATGCATATTTTGATATTGTGGAAAGAACTTATAAGACTATGGGGTGGGGCACAAGATCATTTGTTGAGAGGAAGCGTGAACCGCTATCATGGCTAAAGAATATTAGGTTTGATTTGGAAAAAGAGTATTTAGTAAATGGATTAATGGGAGATAAAGAGTTTGCTAACGATGAGTGCTCATCAGCAAAAGAAATCTTCAACTTTAAACTTAGTATTATGAAAAAAGGATATTTATGTTTTGATGATGCATATTTTCTTGCATATCAGTATGTTGGTAAGCATGCTAATCAAATAAGTAGCATTCTATCTGAGCGATTCGCATATGTATTCATTGATGAAATGCAAGATACGGACATTCACCAATTGAATATTTTGGATAAAGTATTTGACAGTAGTAAGAATATAATTATTCAAAGAATAGGAGATCCTAATCAAGCTATTTACAGTGATACTTCGTCAAGAGAAGACCAACTGTGGAATATTAGAGACGGATCTTTATGTATTATGGGAAGTAAAAGATTTTCACCCAGTATAGCAAAAGTTGTAAGTAATTTATGTTGCACACCTCAAAATATAATTGGGAACAATGAAATCGAGGACATTCCGCCAACAATAATAGCTTTTGATGATGATAACGCATCAAAAGTACTAGAATGCTTTGGAGATCAAATTTGTAAATATAATCTTCATCTGATAGATAAACCGATATTTAAAGCTGTTGGATGGATTGCAAAGGAACATGATAAGAGAACACTATTAAGTTATTGGGATGGCTATAAAAGGACAACAAAGAAAAAGAAAACTGAGTTTCAGTGTTTTCAAGATTACTTACAAAGAGGGAATGATAAAACTATCCAGAAACTTGGATCTAATTATTATAGAAAAAATATTATGAATATCTTTGTAAAAATCTTGAGGTTGCTTAATATTAAGGAATCTGAACATAATTATTATTCTGAAGCAACATTATTAAGGGCCTTAATTAAATCTCATAATGAATGTTATAAAAAGCTACAACTAAAATTAGCACTATGGTGTATTAGCATTCATAACGGAACAGATATTTCTTCTGACGTAAAAGATTTTATTGATACTGAGTTTAAAAATGCTTTTGGAATTCAGTCATATGATTGTATTAGAGACTTTTTTATTCTTTCTGATGATGCAGTTGCTTGTGAGGCTAATACGGAATCAGAATCTGACAAAGCAGGATTATATAGATATTCAAAGGGTGGGAAAAATTTAAATATTGAGGTTGCAACTGTACATAGTGTTAAAGGTGAGACACATACTGCGACACTTTACGTGGAGACATTTTACAAAAAATATGATATAGAAAGACTTATTAATTATCTTGTCAAAAAAGAGACGGATAAAAGTAAAAAGAAAAAAGAGGGTAAGGAAGAATTGAAAGCATTGAGAATTGCATATGTTGGAATGTCAAGACCATCTAAACTTTTATGTGTTGCCGCACATAAGGATTCTATTGAGCCTCATGAAGAGGACTTAATGAAAGCAGGATGGGAAGTAGTAAAACTTTGTAAATGAGGACGCATACATGGTTATTATTTGTTTGTTACAGGAGTCGGAGGATTACTGATAATTTATGGAATACCTGAGTGGAGTTGTCGAGCGAATTACATATACAAATGAAGAAAACGGCTTCAATGTGATAAAGATCAAATCCAGGAAATTTGCCGATCTTGTTACTGCTGTAGGAAATCTTGCTGCTGTAAATGTCGGTGCCACAATACGTCTAAAAGGTGAATGGAAGTATGACAGCAAATTTGGCAAACAGTTTATTGTGGTTGACTATCGTGAAACTGTGCCTGCCACCATTGCCGGCATTGAAAAGTACCTTGGAAGCGGGTTAATCAAAGGCATTGGTCCGGTTTATGCCAGAAGGATTGTGGGGCATTTTAAAGAAGATACTTTAAGAATCATTGAGGAAGAAGTGGACTGCCTTATCAATGTTGAAGGGATAGGTCAAAAAAGAGTTGATATGATTAAGAAGGCGTGGCAGGAACAGAAGGAAATTAAGAATGTCATGCTTTTTCTGCAGAGTAATGGAGTATCAACTGCCTATGCTGTAAAAATATATAAGACTTATGGCAACGACAGTATAAACATTGTAAAAACTAATCCTTACCGGCTTGCCGATGATATCTGGGGGATAGGTTTTAAGACTGCCGACAAGATAGCACAGCAACTGGGCTTTGACAAGCATTCCTTTGAACGCTGCCGTTCCGGTATTATATATGTTTTAAATGAACTGTCCAATGAAGGACATTGTTTTGCTACACGAGAACAACTGCTTGAAACAACTGAAAAAATGCTTGAGTTGGAAAAAACACTTATTGATGCAACCATTGACAGAATGATAGAAGAAAAAACTGTGATTTCAGACGAAGGAAACGCCATATATCTTCCGGCTTTCTATTATAGTGAGGTTGGTATTGCAAAGCGAATGAAAGAGATTCTTGTGTTAGAAAGCAGCTACAAGTCTGCAGATACGAATGAGATTATCGAAACCATTCAAAAAGAGTATCAGATTCAATATGATGAGGTACAGATTGATGCAATTAAGGACGCTGTACGGTCAAAGTTTATGGTGCTAACCGGAGGTCCGGGCACTGGGAAGACAACTACTACCCTTGCAATTATTAAGGTGTTTCAGAAGCTCAATGCCAGAGTACTGCTTGCGGCTCCAACAGGCAGGGCGGCAAAAAGAATGTCGGAAGCTACAGGAATGGAAGCAAAGACTATTCATCGCCTTTTGGAGTATAAGCCTCTGGAAGGATATAAAAAGAATGCAGAAAGCCCTCTGGAATGCGACGTTCTGATTATTGATGAGACTTCAATGGTAGATACTATTCTAATGTATAACTTATTAAAAGCCGTTTCCAATGAAACAGTAGTTATACTGGTAGGGGATGTTGATCAGCTACCATCTGTAGGTGCTGGAAATGTGTTGAAAGACATTATTGATTCTGGAGTTATAAATGTAGTTAAACTCACCCGAATATTCCGTCAGGCTCAGGGAAGTGCAATTATAACCAATGCTCACAGAATCAATAATGGTGAGCCTCCAAACATGCGGGGCGGCAGTAAAAGCGACTTTTTCTTTCTGGAAGAGGAAGACCCACAGAAGGTGGTTGAAACCATAAAAGAGTTATGCTCCAAAAGATTGCCCAAGTATTATAAAGTTGATCCTGTTGGAGACATTCAAGTCCTTTGCCCTATGCAGCGTGGTGAAACAGGAGCCTTCAACCTGAATACAGTACTGCAGGAGGCATTGAACCCTACGGATGTATCTATAAAATATGGAGGGACTGTCTTCAGACTTAAAGATAAAGTAATGCAGATAAAAAATAATTATGATAAAAATGTGTTTAACGGAGATATAGGAACAATTGCCAGTATAGATATAGAGGATAAGACTCTGGTTATAAGCTTTGATGGGGTAGATGTAGAATATGATGCTACTGAGCTTGATGAAGTGGTGCTGGCCTATGCAACTACGGTTCATAAAAGCCAGGGCAGTGAATATAAAATTGTGGTTGCACCCTTTACCATGCAGCACTATATGATGCTTCAGAGAAACCTGCTATATACCTGTGTAACCAGGGCGAAGAAGATATTGGTATTGGTTGGAACAAAAAAGGCTATCGGTATAGCTGTATCCAATAATAAAACACAGAAGCGGAATACTATGCTGGTAAGCAGATTAAGAAATGGAGAACCGAAAAATGAAAAAGGATGAACACCTGTTAAGTGTTTCTGAGTTTAAGAGTATTATCAAACAGCAGAGCCGGGAGTCACTGATCGATCTGCTTTTAGATTGCTACAAAATAAATTCTCAAGTGAAAGAATACATTTCTGCAAAATATGCCGGTCAGGATACAATGGAACAGATATTTGAAACCTATAAAAATAAAGTGCATGATGTATTCTTTCCAAGGAGCATGAATGCTCAGTTCAAAATAGGAGAAGCAAGAAAAGTGGTCAGCGATTTTAAGAAAATATGTGCCGAAGAAAAACTTGTGATTGACCTGATGCTTTATTATGTAGAAATGGGCGTTGAGTTTACAAACACCTATGGAGATATCAGCGAGAGCTTCTATAACAGTGTGGAAAGTATGTATCAATCTGTTATAGATGCAATTAATAAGCATAAGAATACGGCAACCTTTAATATGCTTAGCAAGCGGCTTAAAGCTGTAGTTGATGACACCGACGGAATAGGCTGGGGATTCCATGACAACTTAAGTGATATGTATCATGATATTAAGTGGCTTGATGCAGGGGATATTGATGTTGACCTTGCAGATTTGGATACAATTAAGACATATATTTCCTCAAGGCTTGAGAAAAGAAAGGATTTACCGGACACTAGAGACAGTAAATTGAGTATTGAGGAAATTACAAGTAGAGTCATTGATGCTGATGTAATCTTTTTAGATAAAATGGACAAGCAGGGGAGAAGTTACAGCAATGACGAAGAGTATGATTTTATTGCTAAAAAAACAGGATTTGATACGGAGCTTATAGAACTTATTCTTTGGCAGCGATACTGTTACGAAATGGAAAACGATTATTGGCAATATACCGAAGGTGAGTGTAAAAAGTGTAGAAGCAATAAGCTTTATCTCAAGGAAGTTCCTGGGGAAGATTATGCAGACAGGGTTGTTTGCAAAGAATGTGGAACGGAGCTTTCAAGAGATTAGGCCGGAATGTGAGGAATGAAGATGAAACCTGTAAAACTGAAAGACATTGTAGACGAAATGGAAATGCAGATGGATGAGTACCACAAATACCTCAATAAGGAGACCGGTGAAATAGTCACCGTTAGCACAGAGGAACTTTCCATTGCAGAAGAATCTGAGGAAGATGATGATTTTTCAGAGTACCCTGATTGGCAGCAGGACTCCATCAAGAGTGCACTGGATGTAATAGAAAACTGGGAAAACTACATAGAACTGCCGGATAAGTGGGAGATAAACGAATACGATATCATTGAGGAGTTCTGTGGATCAATTAAGAATGACAGGATCAGCAACGCTCTTTATTCTGCTATTCAAGGCCGTGGAGCCTTTAGAAGGTTTAAAGATGCAATAATCCGGTTTGGAGTTGAAGATGGCTGGTACAAGTTTCGTGAAGAAGCATTAATGCAGATTGCTATTGAATGGTGTGAGGAAAACGAGATTAAGTACATTGTTTGACAGAGAAGAAAAGTAAAATATGATGCTGAGGAAACAAAAATATGTCAAGAAGAAAGTTAATCTGCCCAAAATGCGGTTCAACCAATGCACTAAATATTATATACGGTATGCCTGCACCTGAAGCAGTAGAGTCATCCCGAAGGGATGAAGTTATTCTTGATGGCTGTAGTGTGTTGCCAGATAGTGCATTGTATATCTGCAGGGACTGTAATTATGAATGGGGAAAATATTGCAAAATCAGTATTTTGCCTTCTATTATATATATCAAAGCTTATGTAGGTGGCTTTTGGGGGCCCAACTGCAGTATTGAGGCTGATGCACTAAAAGGAAAGCTTAAGCGTAGCTACACTCACTGTGACCAGGAAGAATTCATAGATGATGTGATAGATATTACTCCTGAAGCATGGAAGGCGTTATTAAGAGCATTAAAGAACTGTGATTTTGAATACTGGGTTGATAAGTATGAGGATCCCCATATTTGCGATGGAACTCAGTGGAGTGTTGAAGTTCAACTTGATACTGGAAAGAAAATAAAAAAGTGGGGCAGCAATATTTTCCCAGGAAGGTGGAAACAATTCTGCAGGGCCATGAGTAAGCTCGCAGGAGTGCCATTTGGTTGACTATTCGAAATAGTGGTCCTGAATATAACTACGTAGATAACAGTCTTAGCTCCGTAGATAACGGAATTAACTCCGTAGATAAGGAGGTTAACTCCGTAGATAACAGCATTAACTCCATAATTAATGGGGATATCACTGCAATTAGTGATTATGAAAAAATAAATTGGTGAATGAATTTATAAACAATTATGAGCAGTAATGAACAATTTATAGATAAAATGACCAATTGTCCGATTATCCAATTAGTTCTTCATTTCTACATTGCATTAGCAAGCTATATAGGTGTCGAAATGGGGAAAGATTGGGGAATAAACGGGGAATTCCCTATTTATTCAGTAATACATTACATATGGTTGGTAGAGGATAATAGATGAAAACGAGGATTCAGAACATAGACAAGATAATCGCGAGTGTATCTGCTACGCTGGCGGTCGAAGGCCTAAAGCCGAGCAATTCTGGTATAGCAATTACTCGTCAGTATTTAGAAGGTAAGATTACGAGCAAACAGGCAATAGAAAGAATAATAGAGTTTCATTTGAAGACGATTGACCAAAAGGCGTAAAGTATGATATAGCTTTGAGGGGAGTAGTATTACGAATTCTACATGTCAGAACCTCTGTGGTTATGATTCCAGGAAGGCAAAGTATACCTTGGGCAAAATGGTTGATGATGGTGAGTTGAGACTTGCTGTAAAAGGCCGCTATAGTAAATATGAAAAAGCATAGAAATACTCATGCATACGTACCTATTTAACAGACAATTAGTGGACAATTTATTGGACAATTAACGGGCAATTGTCCGTTGAAAGACGTAATAGCTTCTAAATAATATAATGGTTGTTATGTTGGGTACAAGTGTGAGTATAAATTCAAATGTTTTATTCAAATTAATTAGATTTATTGTAGACAAATGCATAGATGTATCATATTATAATACTGAGATGAAAAAGATTTGAATTATTGGAGTGATTCAATCTAAATTTTTAGTTAAGATTGAATAAAAGTATCAATATGTGATACAATATATGTGAGGAGGGATTAGAATGACTAATTTTATACAAAATTTAAATGAGTATATTGACCATTATGGAATTAAACAAGCATTTATAGTTAAACGTACTGGAATTGAAAAGAATAAGTTGTCTCGCATTCTTAATAGTGCTCAACCTGTTACGTATGAAGATATGCTTTCTATATCGAATGGTTTGGATAAAGATCTAAAATATTTTGTCCAAGAAAAATTGGATTTGTCAACCCCAGACTATAAAGAGTCAGCTTCGATAGCATTCTATATGGGAACCGTAGATGAAAGCAAAGAAAAACTAGCTAATCAAGTTTTTGATTTATTAGAGCATATAGATGCAATTCTTGGAATTCGTAAGAAATTGCAGAAAGATGCTTTAGAGGTGTCAGATTATGGATTTTAGCAGATTTAAAGAAATTATTATCAGAAATAGGGCATATGTTAGCTGTGTCAAAGAGACACTAAAAATTTTCCACGATAAGGTTCGGTGGGATGGAGATATTCCCAAGATAATGAAAGAAATTGGGAAAAAATTAGATGTACTAATTGTCCAGGTTCCAATGACTGATAGTGATTTTGGAGCTGTTTTTTTAGATACAGGCTATAGTAAATATTTATTGCTTAATTCAAATCAACCAAGGAACAAAATGTACTTTTCTTTTTGCCACGATATATACCATATTCTGAGTGGAGTACCAGACTATATTAATGAGAAAAGGGAAGTTCATTTTAATCAAGATTATACTTCTAATGATAATGAGAGCAAAGCGAATCTTTTTGCAGCAAACTTATTAATGCCAGAAGTAGAGTTTAAAAAAATGTATGACTTATATAAGACTGATGATGAGGATATTGAAAAAATAGTCGCAAAACTAATGAATTATTTCAGTTCTCCATTTGTTGCGGTTTTAATACGCCTTTATGAATTAGGGATATTGGAAAAGACTGAAGATATCAAAGAAATGCTAGAATATGGGGACAATCAAATTGAGGAGCTATTTGATTCCTTATGGCTAGATCGTGATATACTTAAACCAACTTTAAAAGATGAAATGCCGTTTGTTTTAAAAATGTTGAAAAATGAGGGAACTAATCTAATGGAGAAGCAACTATTGTCTGAGTATAATTATAACCGGATTATTGAGAGTATAAAAAAAATATATATTAATATAAGGTTAAAAAAATAGTATGACAAAAAAGTATCAAGAAGTTCCCTCAAACTTCAGCTCCTTTGAAAGTTATATGATATATAAAAAAGAGGAAGTAGTTGATGCTTTTACCAACGCACACCAATACTTCTTCTATGATACATGTTCTATTTTACATCATTCGAATTCAGCTAAAAGACAGAGCATTATTAATTATCTGAGAAGTAAGGCTGATATAATAATTGTAACCAGGACAGTATTAATGGAACTGACCGCTAATTCCTTTGAATTACATCCGGTTCAAATCCAATATTTTAGTGAACTTTATAACAGTGGTTTAAAAATTATTCTTTTTGATGAAGAATTAATATATGATTGTTTAAAAGAGGCTTTAAGTATTAGTACTGATGACGCTAATAAATTGCTTGGATATGCAATTAAAGAAGTAAGCATATACAAGACAAAGACAAGAGAAGTTATTGAAAATATGGACAAGTCCATACTCAATAAGCTAATAGGTGCAAATCCAGGGAATAGAGAATTGTTTAGTACTTTCTGTCAATATGCCAGATCTTTAAAGAGTGAGGGAGATAGTTTAGCGGAAGAATTAATACTTATTTGTATAATAGTTCTGACAAGGATTCCTGCAGGAAGGTATTTTCTAATAAGCGATGACACAAGAATTATGTCTCAAGTAATAAGTGTGAATAAATACATCCTAAGATACCATGGAAGAAAAGAACCCTATCAATTGACAACAGCGTCATTAATTCAAAAGATGTATAAGGATCATGAAATAGTAGAAAGAGATGATATGCTAGAAATTTTGCAAGCTGCTTTTAATGGTAATGTTCATGTATTTTATGTTGGCGAATACGATATACAACTAATGGACCAAACTTTTAAGTGTGAAGACCTTATTGATAGGATGATAAATGAAAGAGATTTTATAGTAATTTATTGATAAATTGCTGTAGAACTGACAAGTATCTTGTGTGAGGAAAACAAGATTAAGTACATTGTTTGACGGAGAAGAAAAGTAAAATATGATGCTGAGGAAACAGAAAGAATAAAAGAGCTACACTTGAAGACGAGTGGTAGTAAGTAAAGAATTAATGGACAATTTAACAGACAATTAGTGGATAATTGTTTGCTGGAACATATTACTTTGCAGGTTAATTATCTATACAACACGAAAGCTTTCTTCTTTTCAAGTTTGTGTTATAGCACTACTTCTTGATGAATTTAAAAAGTCGTAAAAAAATTACGATTATTTAAGTATCAACTGTAAAAATATTGCGTATACTATACTAGTGTGATATAATCGGACTTGAAAGGGTGATATTATGATAACTAAGCTAGTAATGAAGAACTTCAAATCGTTCAAAGATGAGACAACAATAGATTTTACGAAAACCAATTATAAAGTATTAGATAAACCAAATGTATCTGATAATGGAGTACTAAAGGGAACTGTTTTTGTTGGTGCAAATGCATCCGGTAAATCTAATGCTTTACTTGCTATTAGATTACTATTAGATCTTTTGTTTATGGAAAAAGAGATAAACTCTGGACTCTTTGCTTGCCTATTTTCTGATAAACCAGAGTTTTCATTAGATTATTATTTTAAAATTGACGATAAAGAGATTCGCTACTTTTTTGAATTCGATGCTAAGAAAACTATGCTTACTGAGAAACTATATATTGATAACAAAGTTCTTCTTGAAAGAATGGGTATAACTGCTAAGTCATATATTACAGACAAAGAAAACTATAGTGATCTTGATAAGGAAACGCTTTTTCTACGGACAGTTTACTTCAATACTAAGTTTGCTGGGAATGAAATCTTGCGTAAATGGTTTGAGTTTTTACAACGTTCCATTTATATAAATGCATTTGATAGAAAAGTTCTATCTTATGGAAAACAAGAATTCAGAATCACAAAATATGTTGAAGAAAAAGGTACAGAAGAGATTAATCAGTTCTTTCAGAACTATGACTTTGACCAGGTTATAGATTATGCTAATGAAGCAAAAGGGGATCATGTGATAATTAAGTATAGCAAAGATGAAGAAAAGATGGTGTTCTTCAAGCGTAAAGGGATCAATACCCCTATTCCTTATGGTGAAGAATCTCTAGGAAATCGTACACTGCTTAATCTGCTTCCGGCGTTCTTGTTTGTTGCACAACATAATGGTATGCTGCTTATAGATGAGTTTTCTAGTGGATTCCATAACGAGCTTGAAGAGCTGCTTGTAAAATACTTCATGAATACGGCGAAGAAATCACAGATGATTTTTGTTTCTCATTCTACAAATTTACTCTCAACTTCAATACTTCGCCCGGATCAAATATACTCAGTAGATTTTGACGGGCAGAATGGTAGCCATATAAAACGATTCTCAGATGAACAACCTAGGGTTGCTCAAAATATAGAAAAGATGTATTTGAGTGGAGTATTTGGCGGACTGCCAAAGTATAAGGATGCTTATGAAAATTAATAAGGATAAAAGTGTTGGAAGAGTGCTTTTTATAGTTGAGGGCGGGAGAACAGAATTTAATTTATTAAGACGTATCTTCTGTGATGTATTAGAGTATGAATATATACAAAAAACTAGGCAGTCAGATAACTTTAAAGTCTATAAAAGTAGGAGTAATAATACATCAAAGATAGCAGTTATAAATACGGAGGAATCAAATATTTCAGATATCTGTGATGAAAACTGCTATCTTGATAGTATATATGAAATGTTGATATCTGAATATAATTTTCCAGTTGATAGGGCTGCCATTTACTATATATTTGATCGTGATCCGAAGTCAAATATCGATGTACCACTAATAAAAAAGTTGATATCGCAACTCAGAAATGCTTATGAAAATGAAGATGGTTTAAGAGGAGGATTGTTGCTTTTAAGCTATCCAAGTATTGAAAGTTATGTTGTTGCTAACTTTATTGATGATACTTACTTGATGGAATTGGCTCTTGGTGAGGAAGTCAAGGCTTACGTTGCTGCACAGAATACACAGATACAACGTAATAAAATTACTGAAGATACAGTAAAAAAAGCTGCAAGTGAAATGATGAAGTATATTAAGGCAGAACAAATCACATTTGATATAGATAATATGGGTCACACGAATTCTGAGGTGTTTGAAAGACAGGAAGCAAGATATTCTCAGAACAAGACTTACAGGCTGGTAAGCTTACTTTCTGTTGCATTAATTGATTTGGGGATAATTGAAATTGAAAATACTTGTGAATTGCCGTTAACTCTTACTGCTGGACACAGCTTATGAGCATCCGAAAAAGTGAAATGGTTTACAAATGGTTTACTTTTTATAAAATTACGGACATTACAAACCTTGGAATGCAGTAATATCAGGCCTTATACGGCTTGCGTCAAAAAGTGAACCCATCCATGGTAAGGATGAGGTCTCCAGTTCGAATCTGGATGGGAGCTCCAAAAAGAAATAGGATATCGGTTTTCGATATCCTATTTCTTTTTGGGATTTTTAATTGTGAATCTAGAAGGGAGAACTAATAAAAAGGAAAGTAGCGCTCTGCCGGCAGAGCATGAGATTAATTGAGGTGATAAAAGATGCCAGATACTATTGATTCATATCAAAAATTTATTGAAGCTTTCAATATAGATAAGGAGGAACTATATTTATTTGGAATAAGAGAAACTATATTGCCTCCTATTGAGAAAGTTTCACAGCATTGGGAAGAACTCAAGAAGAGAGTATTTAAATAATGGAACTGTTAACATTAGGGGTTATGGGCGTGATGCTAAAGGAACAAGTATGTATATGGGCTTATTAGCTTTTCTTACTTTATAGTGGGGTTCAAAACTTCTTGAACTTCGGGAGCGGCTTTTATTGTTCCGCGCACTTTAACACTTTCAATGGTTTCTTTCACCAAATCAGGCGTTACATCTTCTGAAAATGTCAGTATGCCAGTCATTTTAATGTTTGCCTTTTTGTTGGATAACTTCAATTCTTCTAAATCGCTACGATTAATAGTAACGATACCAAGGGCAGCAGAACTTGGCTTTCTGATAATATTCTCGTTGAGCTCTGATAAAAGGTCATTTAGTCCAATTTCGTTTCTTTTCATTTTAATAGTCCTCCTAAAATAATATTTGTTTTATACATGCTGTATGTATGTATTTAGTTTTAAATTACTTTTTCTAATTTTTTTCTGTTTGTCTCATTTTTTGATTTCAACTACGATGCCTTGGTCATTTATTGCAACATGAGAAGTTAGAGTTTTATCGAGAACTGGTAACCCTAAAAATTCAACAATATCCTTTGCCATACTAAATCTTTGCCACGCTTCTTCTTCGTTTGCCTGAGGGTATATTGTAGGAATCATCCAAACATTACAAATCAACAAAAGCAATTCCGCTGTTAATTTCGGATACCTTGCTTTGATTGAACCGTCATTTATACCTTCTTCAATAAATTCAGCATATTTTGACGCTAAGAAGGTTCGCTGTTTTTCCATATATATCTTTAAAGCTGTCGGGCTGCTTTCAATCAATGGAAGTATTTGAAATTGTAGCACAGAATATTCTTCGCTATCATTTAATATTTGCAAGGTCAGCTTAATTTTTTCTAAACCATTTATGTCAGTGCGGACTTTGATTTTTTCAAACGGGTTTATATCATTGAATAATTTATCAGTTAGCGCAAAAAATACTTCTTCTTTTGTTTTGAAATGGTGATAAAAGGCTCCTCTTGTCAGGCTTCCCATTTCACCGACTATATCAAGAATTGTCGTTTGCTCATAGCCCTTTTCGATAAACAGTTTTAATGCAGCGTCAAGTATTATCTGCTCAGTTTCTTCGGGATATTTGTTTCGCGGCAAGTCATTCACTCCTTTACATACACTGTGTATGTTTGTCAAGAGAGCGTTCAAGTCTTTGTGAAATAGGGTGCTCGCCTTCCCCAAAACCACCAACTTCGCCAAAAGGTGTTAGATTGTCACTATGGTTTATCTTATATCTTTAAAAAGAAAAAGAGTATCGCTTACACGATGCTCTTTTTCTTTGAAGTTTTCGAAATCTAAAATATATAAGTCAGATTTCATCCTAATAAATAGGGTGGTTATTAAAACGTATATTGAAAGATAACCTAAAAATAAACGTATGCCGAACACTAACCAGGGAATATTTCAAGAATATGTTAGGGCTCAAAGCAGAGTTCATTACTAAAAATCTATGAAACACTACCTTAAATACATCTTTGTTTTTGTGCTTGACATACTTTTAATATGAAATATACTCTCTTGTCAAGTTTATACTAAAACAATTAAGAAATAAAGGTGAAATAAGTCACCGCAATTATAGTGACCTATATCACCTTTATGATGATTTTTGAATTTTGAGTTTCCCCATTTTTGAAGATGCAGTTGCTAAGAAACATCTAGTCCAAAGTA
>JAEWZA010000293.1 GCA_023395575.1 Bacillota bacterium | reverse complement strand
GCCAATAGGTCTTTCCTTTACAGGTAAACCCCTTGGAGAACATGAGATATTTAGAGCTGCAGCAGCTTTCGAGGCTGATTTTAAAATAAATTTAAGATTACCGGCTATATAGCATAATATTTGCTGAGTCCTTGAATAGGTAAAGCAATATAAATACCAAGTTTAAGTACCGAGAGCTTGTAGAAGCATAATAACTAAAAAAGGAGGGCCGAGTTCATGCAATATTTAAAAGAATATTCTAAATATAAGGCATGGACACTACTATCATGAAATATATACCTACTATAGGTCTTGAAATACATTGTGAATTATCTACAAAATCAAAAATATTTTGCGACTGTCCAGTAAGTTTTGGTGGAGAACCAAACACAAGATGCTGCCCTGTTTGTACAGGAATGCCTGGAACTCTCCCAGTTCTTAATAAAAAAGCTGTAGAATACACTATAAAAGCAGGGATAGCTCTTAATTGCCAAATAAATGAATTTTCTAAGTTAGATAGAAAAAATTATTTTTATCCTGATTTACCTAAAGCTTATCAGATTTCACAATTTGATTTGCCAATATGTAAAGACGGTGGGCTTACAATAAATACTCCTGACGGTGAAAAATTCATAAGAATTGAGAGAATTCATTTAGAGGAAGATGCCGGAAAACTGCTTCATGACGGGTTTGGAAAGTACAGTCTTGCAGACTACAATAGATGTGGAGTTCCACTGATTGAAATTGTTACAAAACCCGATTTATCCTCATCTGAAGAAGCAAAAGAATTTGTGGAAAAAGTTCGTTTGATGCTTCTGTACTCAGGTATATCCGATTGTCGTATGGAAGAAGGTTCACTTAGAGCGGATGTCAATGTATCGGTTAGACCCTTTGGAACAGATGAACTTGGCACAAGAACTGAAATGAAAAATATAAACTCTTTGAAAGCTATTGCTAGATCTATTGATAGTGAAATTCAAAGACAATCAGAACTTCTTGACGAAGGGATAATTATAACACAGGAGACCAGAAGATGGGACGACAATAAAGGTGAGAGCAAATCTCTTAGAAGTAAGGAAGATGCCCATGATTACAGGTACTTCCCAGAGCCTGATGTAGTACCTATATCGTTTACAAAGGAAGAAATAGAAGTAATTAAAAATTCATTGCCTGAGCTTCCTGACAAAAAATTCGAACGATATACAATTGATTTTGGTCTAAATGAAACAGACACTGCACTTCTTCTCACCTCGGTTAGTCTTTCTAATTTTTTTGAAAGTACAGCTGCTGAATGTGGTAACCCCAAGTCTGCCTCTAATTTTATAATTGTTGAAGTACTCCGCATATTAAATGACAGAAAATTATCACCTGAAGATATTCCTTTCAGCGGAAATATTTTGGGTAGACTTATAAAAATGATTGAAAACGAGGAAGTAACTTCTGCAAATTCAAAAAAAGTTCTATCAGAAATGTTTGATACAGGCAACCCCCCTGAGGTAATTGTATCTGAAAAGGGCTATATAGTTATAAATGACAGTAGCGAGGTTGAAGAAACAGTAAGAGAAATATTATCAAATAATGAGAAAGCAGTGGAAGAATTTATTGGCGGTAAGGAAAAGACCTTTGGCTTCTTAATGGGTCAATGTTCAAGGGCTTTAGCCGGTAGAGGAAACCCAAAATTAATAAAAGAAATCCTTCAAAAGGAATTAGACAAACGTAAAGGAGGTATATAGTCTATGATATCAATACAAAGTTCCACACTGAAACCATTTTGTCCTGAAAGTGTACAAAATGGCTCTGAACTTACACTAAGTGGCTCTGTTTATCGAATCCGCGATATGGGAAGCTTTGCATTTATTATCCTTAGAACTGCCAGGTATTTGGTTCAATGTGTTTTTGACCCTTTAAAATGTGATTTTGATTTAGGATCTATTCAAGAAAATTCTACTGTTAAAGTCAGTGGAATTGTCAGCCTAGATCAAAGGGCTGACAACGGTTTTGAACTGCACATAAATTACATTACTGTTCTCTCTACCCCTTATGCTCAAATGCCCATTTGCATCAATAAGAAAGGATTGAACGTTTCTTTGGAAAACAATCTTGAAAATCGCCCCTATGTATTGAGAAACCATAGGCAAAGAGCAGTTTTCAAGCTTCAGGAGGGGATTGTTTCAGGCTTTAGAAATCATATGCTTGCCAACGGCTTTACAGAAATTCATTCTCCAAAGATTGTTAAAACAGGGGCTGAAGGCGGTGCCAATATTTTTAAAATGGATTACTTTGGTAACAAGGCTTATTTAGCCCAAAGTCCCCAATTTTATAAACAAACTATGGTAGGTGTATTTGACAGAGTTTTTGAGATAGCTCCCGTTTATAGAGCAGAAAAGCATAATACATCAAGACATCTAAATGAATATATTGGCTTGGACTTTGAAATGGCATATATAAATGATATGTATGATGTAATGGCAATGGAAACAAGCATGCTTCGTGCAGTTATGAATGAGCTGAAAACAAATTATAGTCCAGAGCTTAAACTATTAAACGTAGATTTGCCAGAAATTGATGTTATTCCTGCTCTCACCTTTATGGAAGCTAAATCAATATTAAAGGACTCAGGTCATAAAATAAAAAATTTCTATGACTTTGAACCCGATGAAGAGCTTGCTATTAGCGAGTATATCAAAAAAGAATACAATAGCGAATTTGTATTTATCACCCACTTCCCTTCTTCAAAGCGTCCATTCTATGCAATGGATGACAAGGAAGATCCTGATTATGCACTAAGCTTTGACCTATTTTTCAGAGGGCTTGAAATCACTACTGGAGGTCAAAGAATACACAGCTATGAAGATCAAGTTCAGAAAATGAAGGATAAAGATTTAGATCCCGATGAATTTGAATCCTATTTAATGATTCATAAGTATGGGATGCCGCCTCATGGTGGCCTTGGAATTGGCCTAGAAAGAATGTTGATGAGACTTCTCAATCAACAAAATGTCAGGGAAGCATCTTTGTTCCCAAGAGACTTGACAAGGCTTTCGCCTTAAATATACTGCTGCTAACCTTTGCTGCTTATTGGTGAAAGTAAGCGTGTATAATAAAATATCTTTCTGAAACAAAGGCGTTTCACTCCCCTAATAATATGGGAGCAAAATGTCTTTTTTTAATAAATAAAAGAACATATCAATTACAGACAATATTTAGTCTGATACTTTTTAACAAACTTTTTTAACAAATAAGGAGGGGTTACTATGGAAAATCATGTTACTGAATTTTATGGATGCAATGTATTTAACTTTGCAACAATGCGTGCTCGTCTTCCCAAAGTTACTTACAAATCACTTAAGAAAACTATTGATGAGGGGTTAGCTCTTGATGAGTCTGTTGCAGAAATTGTAGCCAGCGCTATGAAGGATTGGGCAATTGAAAAGGGAGCAACTCACTTTACACATTGGTTCCAACCAATGACAGGTATTACTGCTGAAAAGCACGATTCCTTTATTTCACCTACTGATGATGGAAATGTAATTATGGAGTTTACAGGTAAGGACTTAGTTAAAGGTGAGCCGGATGCATCTTCTTTCCCTTCAGGTGGCTTAAGAGCTACTTTTGAAGCAAGAGGCTATACTGCTTGGGATTGTACTTCACCAGCTTTTGTTAAGGGCGGAACTCTGTATATTCCAACTGTATTCTGTTCCTACACAGGCGAAGTTCTTGATAAGAAAACACCACTGCTTCGTTCAATGGAAGCACTAAACAAGCAAGCTTTAAGAATATTGAGACTATTTGGAAGCTCTGCTTCAAGAGTAACTACTACTGTAGGACCTGAACAGGAGTACTTCCTGGTTGACAGAGACTTATGGAGTAAACGCAAAGACTTGATTTTTACAGGTAGAACTTTATTTGGTGCTAAACCGCCAAAGGGCCAAGAATTAGAAGATCACTATTTTGGAAATATTAAGGAAAGAGTATGCAACTATATGAAAGATTTAGATACCGAGTTGTGGAAGCTTGGTATTGCAGCTAAAACTAAGCACAACGAAGTTGCGCCTGCACAGCACGAGCTTGCTCCAATTTTTACAACTTCAAATATTGCAACTGATCATAATCAATTAACCATGGATATAATGCAAAAAGTAGCTATCAAGCATAATCTGACTTGCTTGCTACACGAAAAGCCCTTTGCAGGCGTTAACGGTTCAGGAAAGCACAACAACTGGTCTATGTCCACAAATGAGGGTCAAAATCTGCTAGAACCAGGCTCTACACCACATGATAACACTCAATTTTTAGTTTTCCTTTGTGCTGTTATCAAAGCTGTTGATGATTATCAAGATTTATTACGTCTGTCAGTAGCTTCAGCAGGAAATGACCACAGACTTGGTGCGAATGAAGCACCTCCTGCCATCGTTTCTATATTTTTAGGAGATCAGCTAACAGATATTCTTCTTCAAATGGAAAACGGAAAAGCAAAGGAAAAAAATTATGCTTGTATCCTTGAAACAGGAGTAGCTTCCTTGCCAAATCTTCCAAAAGATACTACAGACCGTAACAGAACATCACCTTTTGCATTTACCGGTAATAAGTTTGAATTTAGAATGTTAGGTTCTTCTGCTTCAATTGCTGGCTGTAACTTCGTATTAAATACTATTGTTGCTGAAGTTCTACAGCAATTTGCAGAAAGGCTTGAAGCTTCTAGTGATCTATCAGCTGAAATATGTGCTTTAATATCAGACACTGTAAAGAATCACAAACGTATAATTTTCAACGGAAACAATTATTCAGAGGAATGGGTTGAAGAGGCAGAACGCAGAGGACTTATGAACCTCAAGTCAACAGTTGAATGTATTCCAACCTTTATAAAGGATAAAAATGTTGCAGTATTTGTTAAACATGGAGTTTTGAGTAAATCAGAAATTGAATCCAGATATGAAATACTTCTTGAGAACTATATCAAGACTATTAACATTGAAGCGTTGACTATGCTTTCAATGTCTAAAACTGAGATTCTTCCTTCTTCATTTAAATATAGCAAGGAGCTGGCAGATACTATTAATTCCGTAAAAACAACAGGTATGCCAGTGGAAATTTCTGCTCAATCTACCGCTCTAAAAGAGCTTTCATCCGTGTTAAGCTCCTTTACTTCAAATATTGCAGCACTTAAAAAAGCCTTGAATAAAGCAACTGATGATTCTACCGACATTTTAAGTCAAGCAGAGCAATATTCAAAATCAGTTGTTGTAGCAATGGAAAATCTGAGGACTGATGCCGATAAATTAGAAGCACTTATTCCAAAAAGTATTTATCCATTCCCAACATATGCAGAACTGTTATTTAATATATAATACTATTTCGTTTTTTTAATATAAAAC
Source organism: Bacillota bacterium (assembly GCA_023395575.1). GTDB lineage: Bacteria > Bacillota > Clostridia > Acetivibrionales > DSM-1351 > Ruminiclostridium. The sequence continues at coordinate 2,426 of JAEWZA010000293.1, read as the reverse complement.
AATATTTTAAATGCAAATTAGTATAATTAGTTTTTCTCCCTTAAATGCTTAATAAAAAATTGTCCAAAAAGGCTGTCTGATAATTTTCAGACAGCCCTTTTTGGTGAAACAGCGAATAAAACTTTTCTCATATATTTATTCATTAGTTTATACTGAAAATACGCACAAATTTCCAGCCAGCTACATATAATTTATAGTACATAAAAAGAGACAATGGCGTCATTGATGTTTATTGTCTCTTTTATTTGACAGACAAGTATTTTTTTTGGGGGAATTTTCATGTGTTCTATTTTAGGAATTATTAATTTTAAAGACTCTACAATAGATGTCGCTCATGAAGTACTAAATGAAATGAATAAAACCATGGGTCACAGAGGGCCTGATCAAAATGGCTACTTTAGGAATAATTTTGTATGCTTCTCACATAACAGACTATCGATAATTGATGTTGAAAATGGATTGCAGCCTATGACAGTTACCTTTGAAGGCAAAGTGTATACTATAATTTATAACGGTGAAATATATAATGCTGATGAACTCAGGCAGGAGCTTATTAGCTGCGGTGTTCATTTCAAAACCCACTGTGATACAGAAGTTGTACTGTATTCTTATGCTGTTTGGGGTAAGGGCTGTTCAGAAAAATTAAATGGTATTTATGCTTTTGCTGTCTACGACAATGCAAACGAGCAGGTTTATTTGTCCAGGGACAGAATGGGAGTCAAGCCCTTCTTCTATACTATGTTAGGAAATAGCCTCATCTTTGCCTCTGAGATTAAAGCAATATTAAAGCATCCTCAAGTCAAAGCAGAAATTGATAGTGAAGGTATATGGCAGCTCCTTTACTTATCTCCAATGCGCCCAACAAATAATGGCATATTTAAAAATATACTTGAGATATCTCCGGGATTCCATGGAATATTTAATAAAGATGGCTTAAATCTATATAAATATTGGGACTTAGAAGCCTACACCCTTGAGGACAGCGAAGCTACTATTATTGAAAAAACCAGATTCCTTTTAACCGATGCTATTCACAGGCAGTTAGTTTCCGATGTTCCTTTATGTACATTTCTATCAGGTGGCTTGGATTCCTCTATTATTACTTCTGTAGCCATGTCCTATAATCAAAAATCAGATTGTTATGGTCCAGATAGCATAAATCTTAGTGGTAACGAAAAAGCTAAGGTTCCACTATCATCATATTCCTTTGAATACGAGGGAAATAAAAAGCATTTTACAAAAACTAAATTCCAGCCTGACAGCGATGATGATTATGCTGTATGGCTAGCTAATTACCTTGGAACAGATCATAAAGTGCTGTCTGTAAGCCAACAAAAAATAGCAGACCTCTTGCAAACTGCAGTAATTTCCAGAGACCTTCCCGGCATGGCTGACATAGACTCCTCCTTGTTATACTATTGTGGTGAGGTTAAGAAACGCCACACTGTCGCTCTAAGTGGTGAATGTTCTGACGAAGTATTTGGAGGGTATCCATGGTTCTACAAATCAGAGATGCTCAATCGAGATTTTTTCCCTTGGATTCACGATCCCGAATCAAGAGTGTTTTTCTTTAATTCGGATTTTGCAAAGCCAACGCAAGGCTTAGACTATATAAAACAAATGTATCTTGATAGTAAAAATGAATGTCCACTAGTCCACAATGAAGCACAAAGTATGAAAACTAGCAGAATAGCAACATGGCTTTCTGTTAAATGGTTCATGTCTTCACTTTTAGAGCGTAAAGATCGTATGTCTATGGCTAACGGACTAGAGGTTCGAGTTCCCTTCTCCGACCACAGAATTCTTGAGTATGTGTTCAATGTGCCTTGGAATATAAAGTTTAAAAACCGCGTTGAAAAGTCTCTTTTAAGAGCAGCAATGAGTAAATATCTTCCAGATAAAATACTCAACAGGAAAAAGAGTCCATATCCTAAAACACACAATCCTTTATATGAATCAATTATTATAAATATGTTTCAAGAAACTATTTCTAATCCAAAATCCATTTTGAAAGATATAATTCATTCAGACACCCTCACCATACTGCAGTCTAGCAGCAACATTACCTGGTATGGGCAATTAATGGGCAGACCGCAGCTTATTGCTTGGCTTATTCAGCTGGATTATTGGTTTAGAGAGTACAATGTACAGATTGTGTGATAACGCAATTTGACAATTTGCTAATATCAAAGATTTCTAATCCTACAAGGTAAATAGATTATACTACTACATTAATGATTGATTCCTATAAGCTTTTAAAAAACCATGAGAAGTTTAATACAACAACTTTTCATGGTTTTGGGGAGTGTAAATAATTCTGTGTATTGTTGTTGCTCTATTCCTTTTTTAGCAAGCAATTAGAATTTAATATAGTTTACAGAATATTGTTCTGTATTAACTTGATATTTTTATTATTGCCAGTTTTG
>JAEWZA010000287.1 GCA_023395575.1 Bacillota bacterium | reverse complement strand
CAAAACTGGCAATAATAAAAATATCAAGTTAATACAGAACAATATTCTGTAAACTATATTAAATTCTAATTGCTTGCTAAAGAAGGAATAGAGCAACAACAATACACAGAATTATTTACACTCCCGTGTTTTTCGAGCTTTATGGTTGTTATGTTTTTAGTTTGAGTTACATCTATATGTATATATCAGAAAACTCCACCTCTATGGCCCTGATTAGCCGACCATCGTTTATTCCGCATTTGACTTGCTTGGTCTGAGTTTTTTTGTTTTTCTTGGCAGGGAAAAATACATTAAAGGAACTGCCTTGTCCCTCTTTGCTTTCCAATTTAATGATACCATTTTGAGATTCAACTAGCATTTTAACAAGAGATAAGCCTATACCTGTCCCTTCAGCTTGTCTGGTAAGAGAATTATCAACTTGTCCAAATCTTTCAAATATTACATTCACTTTGTCTCTTGGAATACCTATTCCATTATCTTTTATCTGAATACAAACCATTCGTTTTTTGTTTACTGTTTTTTGAGATACATTTACATTAATAGCTTTACCTTTCGGTGTAAATTTAATTGCATTGGAAAGCAAATTTAAAAGTATTCTTTCATATTTCTCTTCATCAATCCCTATTTCCCTATATTTAATTGATGAAGTAAAATTTAGTTTTATACCTTTTTGCTGCGCATATAGCTGAACCGAGTCGGTAATAGATTTAGTTAAAAAAACAATGTCTTCATTTGTCTGATAAAGCTTCATCTGCCCAGAATTAAATCGTGTTATATCTAGTAGATTATTAACTAATCGTAATTGTCTATAGGAGTTTTGACGTATCTTGCTGATAAACCCCTTTGCTTTTGGGGACAATTCTTCCTTACAAAGAAGCTCCAATGCCTGAATTGCTGAATTAATAACAGTTAGAGGCGTTTTAAATTCATGGGATATAAGGGCTAGAAATTCATCCTTCATTTCAATAGACTTTTGTAGGGCCTCATTCTTTTCTCTTTCTGATTCTATTAAGAGCTCTTTATTTATTTCATACTGCAAGTGCTCTATTATATCAAGACTTAAACGCGATAACATATCTAGTAAAGAATTTTCCCATTCTTCAAAATGATGGTCAGGCTTATATTGGGTTGACAATATGCCAAGTAATTGATCTGAACGGCTGACAAGAGGTGTGAACTGTATAGTCTTATTACTTAGCAAGGTTAATTCTGGAATGTCTTGCTTATTCAATAAAATAGAGCTCTGAGATATATCTTTTATAATAATTCGTTCTTTTAGTTTTAGAATATGTTCTTTTGGTTTGTGTAGACTACTAAATTTATTAAAGAATTTTAAGGATGATTCGTCTAGACCTTGATGAGACATAACACTAATTTTTCCTGTCTTGTCATCAAATAAGTGGATACAGCAGGCATCGGCGTTAGTGAATTCAATGACAGTTTGAATGATTTCAGCAAGAACTTCCTTTATATTACCTTTACTTGAAGATTGTTCGCTGACAGCATGTAAACGATTTTTTAAGGCTAATTCCTGAGCTAGACGCTCTTTTACAGAGTTTGAAATCTTCTCAGCTTGTTTACGTGCCGTAATATCATGACCAACGACAACATACCCCAGTACATAACCGTATTTATCATAATATGCTCTTGAGGTTGTTTCAACCCAAAAGGAGGAACCGTCTTTGCGGTGGTGAATATATTCGGTTCTTAATGTTTCTAGAGGGTTATGTTTTAAATTTGCATCAGATTTATATTCTTCAGAAAAAGTCAACTGTAAAATTTCATCAGATGTTTTTCCAATGGCTTGAGAAGCTGTCCAACCATACATTTGTTCAGCTGCAGGATTCATGTATGTTAATCTGTGATTTGGGTCAAAGGCTACAATTGCGTCATTTGCAATTTCTAGAATGTTCACTGGATATACCAGCTTTTTATTGTTTTTAACCTGTCCTGTAACATTTAAAGAACAGCTGATTCCCATTAATATATTACCTTTAGAATCATACACTGGAGTACCCTTCAAATTAAAATAGAAAGTTCCCAAATCGGAAGTATATACTAGTCTCTCCTGTATTGTTTTTTCACCATTTAGAATTTGAACAATAGGAAGTTTTTTAGAGGGAAGTTCATTACCATTTTTATCATAATAAGCCCCATCTCTATAAGTGCAACCTGCTTTTTCTAAAGAATCAGTCGGCGAAAAAAAGTCTCTAGCATTATTATCAATGATTGCATAAGCACCGTCTCTGTCTAAAACAGATACAATATCTGTTAAATCACTAGCATTTATGTCTGATTTTTTTTCATGTAGTGTTGAACTAGATTTATTCATATATATTACTCCCTATCTTTCATTTTTATTGCTCATAAAGCACCAAATTTCCGTACAAAGTTGGTTTCTGAGCTCTTTGAAGTAAAAACAAAATAAAACCCAGACTGCTTTAAAAGATAGTTAAAAGCTAAATTACTCTAAAAAAGAGCAGATACATCTATAAAATAAATTTGAAAATATGCAATGTTGGTTTAAGTTTATATTTTGAAAGCTCTAATCGGTAATTGACTTTAGTAAATAATAGCATAGTAAAATTGGCAAAAACACAATCTAACTAATAGCGCATGACAGTATAGTACTATATTACAAAATATGGTAAGACATGTCAATTATTTTATGTATAAAATTGGGATATAAGGTAATTATTTAAATAGAACAATTATATTACTGTATAGTTCGAATTTTTACAAACTTGTGTGAGATTTTATTAGGGACTGATATTTGTGAGTTGCTTTAAACTATTAATTAGTATAAATTACATTTTATATATAAATAAATTGAAAATATCCAAATATTAGCTTAATATATAAATATAGTAGCATGGTATTACGGTAGAAGAGTATAAATTTTTGTAAATTTTATTTCATCTTAATTACATAGAAATATAAATTTTTATTCATTTTTAGAAGGAACTGCATTGAGCCTATCAATAGATAAATGGCTTGGAATTTTGCGTTTATTATTAAAAAATGTGTAATTCATATTGTATTTTTGTGCTTTTAAAGATGAATACTTTTTGACGAATGCCCTGTATAGGGTATTTTTTATACTTATTTTTATACTTAGGTAAATTTTATAGTAATATGCTCTGTTACTAAAGACAATTACTATTGGATGAAAAAGAGGATAATATATCGTCTCGATAGTTGGAGTTAGACAGATGTTTTGTTATATCTTTTATGCAGATTAGCTCTATTTTTGTGTACATTAAACAACTTAGCGTCAGTCCTATACTACTAGCTTATCCTATGGTAATTGATTAGTGAAGTTTTTAAGACTATATAAAGAAAATTTATCTCTGATTATATGTCTTAAAAAGGTTTATAAATATGATTTTATGTAGGAGGGTATGAAAATGTCAAAAGTTAAATTCTATCAGGGAGGTAATATACCTCTAGAAATGCACAAAGTACGCATTGTACAGAAATTAAACCTGCCACCTGTGGAACGACGTTTAGAAGCTATACAGGAGGCCGGGAATAACACATTTTTGTTAAAAAACCGTGATGTTTTTATGGATATGCTTACTGATAGCGGTGTAAATGCAATGAGTGACAATCAGCTGGCAGCTATGATGCAGGCTGACGATAGTTATGCAGGCTCTGAGACCTTTACTAAGCTTGAGAATAAAATTCAGGAGATTTTTGATAAGAAGTTTTTTCTTCCTGCACATCAGGGAAGAGCATGTGAAAATATACTTGCTCAAGCATTTGTAAAACCAGGAACAATTGTTGCTACAAATTATCATTTTACCACAACAAAAGCTCATATTACTTTGCAATCGGGTTCAGTTGAGGAACTAGTTATTGATGAGGGATTAAATATTACCAGTACTCATCCATTTAAGGGTAATATGGATGTTGATAAATTAAAAGCGTTAGTTGAAAAGTATGGTGCAGAAAAAATTGCATTTGTTAGGTTAGAGGCGGGTACTAATCTTATTGGTGGTCAGCCATTTTCTCTTGATAATATGAAAGAGGTTTATAGAGTATGTAAGGATTTCGGAATTATACTTATTTTAGATGCCAGCCTTTTAGCAGACAATTTGTACTTCATAAAGGAACGAGAAGAAGCATATAAGGATATGAGTATCAGGGAGATTACACGTATCTTTTCAGAACTTTCAGATATCATTTACTTCTCTGCTCGTAAACTTGGATGTGCTCGTGGTGGTGGAATATGCACAAATAGTGAGGAAATATATATGAAACTTCGTGAGTATATAACTCTTTACGAAGGATTTCTTACATATGGTGGAATGTCTGTACGCGAGATGGAGGCTATTACAGTTGGTTTGGAAGAAACTATGGACGAAGACATGATTAATCAAGGACCTCAGTTTATTGCATATATGGTTGAAAAGCTTAAGGAAAAAGGAGTTCCCGTAGTTACTCCTGCAGGAGGCTTAGGGTGCCATATAGATGCAATGCAGTTTGTTAGTAATATTCCACAAAGTCAATATCCTGCAGGTGCACTTGCAGCAGCACTCTACATTGCTAGTGGGGTTAGAGGCATGGAAAGAGGAACAATTTCTGAGCAAAGAGATGAAAACGGAAATGAAACCTTTGCAAACGTTGAACTTCTACGCTTAGCAATGCCGAGGCGTGTGTTTACACTTTCACAGGTTGATTATGCTATTGATAGAATAGTATGGCTTTATGAAAATAGACAGTTAATTGAAGGCTTAACTTTTGTAGAGGAGCCAAAAGTACTGCGTTTCTTCTTTGGTAAATTAACTGCTGTCTCTGATTGGCAGACAAAATTAGCAGCTAAATTCAGAGCAGATTTTGGTGACAGTTTATAATCAATATTTTAAATTAAATTTTGCACATAAAGTTTAACGGTACCATACGATACCGGAGAAATATTGCTTCAAAGTATTGATATGAAGATGAGCAGTTAATTGGGTTAAAAGCTGAATACACCAAGTCCAAAGGTTTGAAAATCAACCTTCTCCCGAAAAAGTCTGTTGGTGCAAAAATTATCAAATAGATTATTGACAAATAATTGCATGAAATTAGTAAGGATTCGTTTTTTTATCCAACTAATTCGTGCAATTATTTTTTACCTAACTTTTAGTTGATGTCAGCTTAAAGTTATCTAATGGGAAAATTATTTAATTTATATAAAAAATATTAACAATAATAATATTTGTATCAATTATGATTATTTTACTTATGAAACTTTGATAGTAATTTGCCTTTTTGGACATAATAGCAATGGTATCAATTTATTAAAATGATTTATTAGCAGTATTGAACTGTTTTTGCTTAAAAGCTTGAATTTTAGAACATAAGATACTTCATTTTAAAACCAAGGTTAAGGAGGGATTACAATTAAGGTTATAGGCAGATTTCTCGAACCAAGTCAAGTGGGCGGATTAGTTGATACACTGAAAAACAGTGGAATTCAAAGAAGAGATATGATTATTAGCAGCTATGACGAAGAAAAATTTCAAAGTATGATGGATGATGTTAAGGACAATCACGTTAATGCAGTTATAAAAACTGACCAGGATGATCCGGGACAGCTTCAATCATTTGTTAATGGAGTTACATCATTAACTGAGGATAATGGAATTGTAGTGTTTGTCAAGTGTGCTAGACATAAGGCACAAGAAGTCAAATCTGTAATGGAACAGTCAGGTGCAGAAGAGGTTAAAATTGATGATGAT
>JAEWZA010000273.1 GCA_023395575.1 Bacillota bacterium | reverse complement strand
AAGTAATATAATACAGAAAGTAATGTTTTCTTTTGTGGAAGAAGGATTAACATCCTTAAGCCTATCAACCCTGTTTACGTGTTAAAAGGAGAATTGAGATATGTATGTTAAAACTTCTTATGGTATTTCAGTTGCAAAAAGGAGAAGTATAAATCGAGGGACTGATTTTTGGGGGTATTTGCTTCAGGAGTGGTTATTATTTCTGACTCTTGGAATACTCATTATAAAATCAATTGTTTTGATGGGATTTGTATATAGTCAGGATCAATCTGTTATAGATATGTATAAGGGGATAAAAAATATAAAATACATTTCAATATGCATTGCACCTTTGGTGACTTTAGCAACATTCAACTTCTTGGCAAAAAATAAAGGGAGATTGTGGTTTCTCTTAATTCTGAATTTATTATGTTCCACCATATTTCTGTTTGATGCAGTTTATTTACGATCGGGTGGAAATTTCTTATCCCTTCAGCTGTTTAGGCAAGTTGGAAATTTAGAAGATTTATGGGGAAGCATATTTGCCTTGTTCAGACCTTGCGATATAGTATTTTTATTTGATATTCCGATAATAGCAATTCTTTTGATAATAACAAGAAATCTTTATTATTCATCACCTCTATTTACTGCTTTAAAACCCCGTATAATAGCATTTGTTATTATATTTATTTTATCAATAGCTGTAATGGTTACTAGATTTATAGCAATTAATATATATGGTAATGACAAAAATGATTATATTTTTTATACCTTTTGGAATCCTGGACAAACAATTTGTAATAACTCTCCAATGGCATATCATTTTTTGGACTTCTATACATTCTTATCGGACTTTAAACCATACAGTATTTCAAAGGAAGAAAGAGCAGAAATACAGGCTTGGATTGATTCCAAAAACGAGAACCTCCCTGACAATTCCTATAAGGGTATTTATAAAAACAAAAATCTTTTGGTAATACATGTTGAATCCCTTGAGAATTTTGTTGTAGGTCGCTCAGTAGACGGACAGGAGATTACGCCGACACTTAACAAGCTGCTTAAAAACAGTATTTACTTTGATAATTATTATTCACAGGTAAATGAAGGAACCAGCTCAGATGCTGATTTAATGATTAACACTTCTGTTTTTCCTGTGAGAAAGGGAAGCACGTTTTTCAGATTTCCATATACAACCTACAATTCAATGCCAAAAATACTTGAAAGACAAGGCTATTCCACAAAAGCAATTCATCCTGATAATGGTGAGTATTGGAATTGGATGGAAGCGTTAGACAACATGGGCTTTCAACAGTGCATTGATGCAAAGAGCTTTGAAATGGATGAAATTATTTTTCTTGGGTTAAGTGACGGGTCTTTTTTTAGGCAAGTAAAAGATGTTATTATTAACCAAAAAACACCATTTTATAATTTTATGGTTACACTTACAAGTCATTCTCCTTTTAATATGCCAGAGAGACACAAACAGCTAAAATTGGCTCATTCGCTTGCGAACACAACTTTGGGAGGTTATTTTCAAAGTATTAATTACACTGACAGATGCTTAGGAGCATTTATTGATGAATTAGATAAATCCGGTATACTTGATAATACCGTACTTGTTATTGCAGGAGACCACGATTCTGTTCATAGATATTTTAGTGATGAAATACGTTCAATTAGGCCTTCTCAAAATTGGTGGCTGAATAATGACAGTAGAATTCCACTAATAATTTATCAGAAGGATCAGGCAGCTCAGGTGATACACACAACAGGTGGACAGATTGATTTAATGCCTACACTTTTATATTTGTTTGGTATAGATAAGAGCCAATATGAGTCAACTACATTCGGAAGGAATCTAATGAATACTAATAAAGATTATGCTGTATTATCAAATGGGGAAGTAAAAGGAAATGTAACAGAGGATCAAAAATCAGAGCTTGTTAAAAGCTTGGAATATGCGGATAAGGCAATAAGAGTGAATTTCTTTAAAACAGAGAGTATACTTAAGTAAAAAAACGTTCTGATATGAATAATAAATAGACTTTAATGAACTAATACTAATTCAACAAGTATCTTTTGAGTAACCCATTTAGGTAAGATTATACAGAAGTAACCATAAATTAGTATCATATTTAATTAAGAAGAAATAGATGCAAATAAGTTACAGCCAAGTTGGGAGGTATTTATTTTGAAAAATATAATTCTGATAGGTATGCCAAGTTCAGGGAAAAGCACAGTAGGAGTAATTGTTGCAAAGCATTTAGGAATGTCCTTTGTAGATACTGACGTTTTTCTTCAAACTCAACAAAATAAAAAATTACAGGACATAATAAACACAGATGGTATAGAGAGGTTCTTAGAAATAGAGGAAAATACAATTCTTTCTCTTGACTTGAGTAACACTGTAATTGCAACAGGGGGAAGTGCCGTATACAGTGAAAAGGCAATGAAACACTTGAAAGCCAATGGAATAGTAATTTATTTAAATATAAATATGAAGACCGTTAATAGAAGATTAAAAAATATAAAAACCAGAGGAGTGGTGCTAGGTCCAGGGCAAACCTTGGGGGAGATTTATCAAAAGAGAAAACCACTCTATGAGAAATATGCAGATATTATTATTGATAGTTCTAGGAATTCTATAAATGAAACAATAGAAGCAATTATTGGAAAATTGGATTTCTTGTAATATAGATTAAAAATGAAGTATAATATAAAAAATATGAATATTTTAATTTGAAAGTTTTTCATTTGAGATTTAACGACTTAACATGTACAATTGATAGAAAAAGGACTGCTAAGTCACTAGTTTGGAAGGTTTTATATTTATATCAAGTAATTAGCCATTTTTGCTATTGAGAATTTTTTGTGCTGAGAAAATTATCTCAGCATTTATATTGCAGTACATATACTAGTTGGTAAGTTGATACCATGTTTATGAAAAAATTATGTGTATTTTGGAGGAATAAATGGAATTGTTAAATGGGTTAAATAAAGAACAAAAGGAAGCAGTGCTTCATAATGAAGGACCGCTTTTAATATTAGCAGGTGCTGGCTCGGGGAAAACCAGAGTTCTTACACATAGAATTGCGCATCTAATAAAGGAACAGGGAGTTTATCCGTCAAGTATATTGGCAATAACATTTACAAACAAGGCAGCAAGGGAAATGAGAGAGAGAATAGACTCACTAATTGGTGACTTGAGTAACGACATGTGGGTTGGTACTTTTCACTCTATTTGCATTAGGATACTAAGAAGAGATATAGAAAAGCTTGGCTATGACAGAAGCTTTGTAATTTATGATACTACAGATCAACAAGTTGTAATTAAGGAATGTCTTAAGGAGCTAAATTTGAGTGATAAGAATTTTCCTCCTAAATCAGTGCTTGAAACTATTGGAAAGCAAAAGGATGAGCTAATAGATGCAAATTACTTTGAAAAGCTTTATGCTTCAGACTTCAGAATGGGGAAAATTGCCAAGGTATATAAACTCTATGAAAAAAAGCTAAAAAGCAATAATGCTCTTGATTTTGATGACATTATAATGAATACAATAAAACTTTTTAAACAATGCCCGGAGGTTTTGGAATATTATCAGAGAAGGTTCAGATACGTTCTTGTAGATGAGTATCAGGATACAAATACAGCTCAATACACACTGGTGCGCCAGTTATCCGAGGCTCACCAGAATCTTTGTGTAGTAGGTGATGATGATCAGTCGATTTACGGGTGGAGAGGTGCAAATATTCGTAATATACTTGACTTTGAGAAAGATTTTAAAAGTTGTAAAACAATAAAGTTGGAGCAGAATTATCGTTCTACTCAAAATATACTTGATGCTGCAAACTTTGTTATAAGCAATAATACAGGCAGAAAGTGCAAAAGCTTATGGACAGAAAATAAAGGCGGAAGCAAAATTGTTGTATGTGAAAACGACAACGAGCATGAAGAGGCAATGTACACTGCCAGAGAGATTCAAAGATTGATAAATGAAGAAAACAGAAAATTTAAGGACTTTGCAGTTTTATACAGAATAAATGCACAATCCCGCGTACTAGAAGAAATGTTTATGCGTGAGGGCTTGCCGTATAAGATAGTGGGAGGATTGAAGTTCTATGACAGAAAGGAAATCAAGGATATAATTGCATATCTGAGACTAATTCAAAATCCTGCTGATAACGTCAGTTTAAAGAGAATTATTAATGTTCCTAAAAGGGGCATTGGAGATACTACTGTTGAATATGCGGAGAATATAGCCATTGAAAATGGATTGTCTATATTTACTATAATATCTGATGCACAAGAATATTCTGATTTAAGAAGAGCGGCACAAAAGCTTGATACTTTTGCAAAGATGATACTGAAACTTAGAACAATGAAGGAAACAATGAGCATTGCTGAGCTGCTTGATATGGTAATAAATGATACAGGTATTTTAAAAGAATATGAAGTTGAAAATACAGTTGAAGCACAATCAAGAGTAGAAAATATAAAGGAATTAAAATCAGTTGCTTTAGAATTTGAAAAGCAAAATGAACTAAATAGCCTAGAGGAGTTTTTAGCAAATATATCATTGGTTTCTGACTTGGATAACCTTGAGGAAGAACAGGATTATGTGGTTTTGATGACAATACATAGCGCAAAAGGGCTTGAGTTTCCAGTTGTCTTTATTCCTGGAATGGAAGAGGGGGTTTTTCCGGGCTACAGAGCAATAACGGAGGGACCGGAACAATTAGAGGAAGAACGCAGACTTTGTTATGTAGGAATAACACGTGCCAGAGAAAAACTATATTTGTCAAATGCACGTTTTAGAACTCTATTTGGTAACTCAAGTTATAATAGACCCTCTCGATTTATATCAGAAATACCAGATAATTTAATTGATTATCCCTTCAAGCCATCAAGAAATTCCTTTGAAAGGGAAACTACAGCTTGGGGTAAGACTACAACTTGGAGTAAGAATGGAAATTCAAGCTATGGAACCTCCAGTTATTCGGGAACTTCGAGTTACGCTGGAACTTCTAGTACTACACAAAAAGCTGGTGCTCAAGAGGTTGGTACAAATCAAGATTTTAACAAAAATAAAAGCATGTCTGGCGGTTCACTTAAGGACTTGCTAAATTCAAACTTGGTAACTCGTGGATTCGGTGGGAATTCAGCTTCGGCTGGAAGTTCATCTAATGGTGCTGGGAAACCGCCAATAGACATTTGGGATGGAAGGACTTCCAGTGGTGCACCTACAAATAATATGGCATCAAAAGCGGTGACAGCAGCAGGATTTAGCACTGGGAATAAAGTTGAGCATAAGAAATTTGGAAGAGGAACTATTTCAAAAGTTACACCAGATAATGGTGACCAAATATTAGAAATACAGTTTGAAAGTGCTGGAATGAAAAGGCTCATGGCATCAATGGCAAATTTGAAGGTGTTGGAATAAAAGGAATTGCTATATTATTATTTCGTTGAATGATGAAATGAATAATATTGTGTATCTGATTGCTTGAACAGCATAAAGTTTTATACAAAAAAGGTGAGAATAAAATATTCTCACCTTTTTTGACCGATATTTTTACGTGTATTGAGGATTTATATGGCAGTATATCTTGCTTTTTAATAATTATTAACTAGAACAAATTCCAGTATGATACATGTGATAGCGCTGATACAACATAGAATGCAAAGTAAGCGATCAGTGCAATTTTAAAACCGTCACCAAAAGTAAACAGTTTTTCTCCTTTGTATTTAAAGGTCCAAGCGAATAGAGCTGAAGGGAGAAGTGAAGGTAACAGATTACCTCCAAGTACGGTAGGAAGCCAAACTGCCAGAAGTCCCTTAGAAGCTGCTATTCCAAGTTCCTGAGACCAACCTACAATAAATGGAATGATTACACCTTGAACCATATTTACCCCAAGGAAGGCAGTTCCAAAAGTACCAACAAGAGAACTTGTAACATAATATCCAACTTCAGAAGCTGGTTTAAAAACATTGATCATATCGGCAATTACTGCGCTGGCTCCACTTGAATTTAATGCAGTTGCCATAGCTGAGAAGGCTGTGATAAAGAACATTACAGGCCAGTTGATAGATGCTACAACTTCATCGAAGTTTTTAAATACTCCAAGCCTTGGGATTGCAAAGACACATACTGCTCCCAATGCTACCCATCCTGTGGCAATACCATGCTTGGATTCTGTGATCCAAAGAATGAGAACAACTATCATGATTCCGAGAACCTTTTTTTCTGTTGATGTCATGGTTCCCAATTCATCTACTTTTGCTTTTAAAACTTCCTTTGGAGCTATTATGTTTTTATCAGGTTTAAAGAATAACACTAAGAATACAACCGCTACAAAGCCAAACACCCATACTAGAGGTGCCGCAAGCTTAAACCATTCCATCCATTCGATATCTACCTTTGCCATTGTAAGAGTAAGCAAGTTCAAACTGAATCCTGTCTTAACCCAAGCACCAGCCATACCACAAAGTATAAGCAGGAAAAATGACACCAATGCCAGTGGAGGAACTCCCTTTTTACTTTCGCTTCTTGCTGGTAAGTTCCAAGCTTCTGCAACAAAAATCATAAGAGGAATGGTAATTGCGATTAATGCTGTGGGTGAAGGAACCAAAAGTATCATTATAAACACTACCACAACGCTTACAGCCATAAACTTAGGTATTGTATTTGCACCAAGCCTATACATTATAGTATATGCAAGCCTTTTTGCTAATCCACTTTTTACAATTGTGGCTGCTATTACGAATGCTGAAATCTGAAACCAACCAGGGCTGATAGTAAACCAGCTAAAGATGGCTGGAGTAGGGTATTTTAAAAGAATTAATCCTAAAATAAATATAAGACCTGTATATCCGGAATCGATTGGTCTGACGATAAGCCAGATTAGTAGCCATACAGTAAGTGCCAGTGTTGCATGTGCAACAGGTTCAATGCTCAATGGAATCAGATATACGATGATTGCAGCGACAATTCCAATTATTGCTCCAATCCACTGACCTTTGGACAATTTGTTTATTGCTTTTTCAGGAGCGTTCTTTAAGGTTTTCACATCATTCATTCGATTCACCTCTTTCATTAATTATGCTTTGCTATAAATAGAGTGGCAAATGAAACAACTGTTTTTGCTATATAGTAATTAATTTCATTAGTTCTGAAATATCATCCATCTTCTCAAGCTCCCAAATGCTTTCAATAGTCTTTTCAATCTTTTTTTGGGTCAAGATTCTAGTAGCATTTTGCTTAAACTTATCAATCAAAGTCTGATCACTGAGACGATATCCATCCATATTAGTTCCTTTGGAATATAGGGTTTCCTGAGTATAAGTATTGTTTCTAGCTACAACCTCCACCCTTGCATACCAGCTTCTTGGATCCTTAGCTTTTTCTGCACCTGCTCTTGGGTCTCCTAGGATGTTAATCTTTTTCATAAAGGTTTGGATTTTTGGGTCATTGATTACATTCATGTCTTGCCAGTCTACACCAGGTTTTATTCCGTGGACAATTGCAGCTGCTGCATACGGGAAGCTATATTGTGTGTCTATTTGAGTTGTAACTTGATGCTGATCTGGATGTGCTAAGAAAGGAAGACTATAGGCAGTAATACTCTCTATTTCTGATGGTTTGAAATTATGTTCCTCCATCAGATCTAGTAAGCAATCAATTGAGCTTTGTATAAAACGACAACATGGATATAGTTTGTACTGGCAATCAGTAAATTTCCATGTTTTGCCTAGATTATCAACTATCTTGTTTGGATCCCATACACTAGCGCCATAAAATACATGGAAACCATATTGACTATCCAGTACATTTCTGCTTCCAGTGTATCCTTGCTCTGCCAATAATGCTGCAGTTACTGCCCCCTGACAATTCCATCCTGCTGGTGAATATTTAATTATTGATTTAGGCATAGTATCTTCCCAATCTCTACCTGTGGGAAGAGAGCATAGATACCCAGCAATTCCAAGGCAATTCCCCATCTGATCGTTGTCCAAATTTAGTAGTTTACCTACTGCAAGGCTTGCACCTAACATATGTTCATTGCTATTGCCAAATATATCTGGTGTTTTAGCATCTCCTGCTACCTTAGCTAACAGAACATTCATGGAATCATTAATTCGCCTTGCCAATTCCTGTCCAATTACGGTGGCAAGAATTACATCCTTACCTGATGCATGAATACTTTCGGCAACTGCAAGTACTGAAGGAATTACAAAAGGTGTGATATGCGGTACTGCATCAAAATCCAGTGAATACATTAATTCACTGTTAACCATGGCAGCGTTGGTACATGAAACCTTCATTGTAGATCCGATTACAGAAGATTCTGCAGTGCCTCCTAGCCTTCTTGAAAGATTCATTGCCATTTTACCTTTTTCTGTAGCTGCACCGGTAAAAACTGCACCGATGGAGTCAAGCAGACTACGCTTTGCTTCATGGATAATTTCTTGGGGTAAATCGTCATAGCTGGTATTCATAGCGAATTGTAGAACATCATCAGTCACAGGTATCATAAACTTGTTCTCCTTTCAAATCGATTTCATTAATTTGAATCGCCAAAAGGGATTCTTAGACAAAACATTACTTTAAAAAAAGTATAAACGATACATACACTCATTGTGAAATGCTAAAACTGTATATCTGTTATTACGGATATCATACAACTGTCGTAAATTTTATTGACAAAATCAACTTTAGTATGTGATACATAACTAATGAGAAATAGAAAACGCCCCTTGCCAGATTGACAGGGACGTAAAACTTTCTAATTGGTGTAAGTGTATGATTAGTTGTCTGTAACGAGTTTACTAATGAAAAGTGGAAGACATGGGTTTGTATTGTTCTTTCTCCAAGCGAATATCCTTTCCACGGAACTAAATTGTCCTGATAACTTAATTATGTGCACCTTATGGCTGAATTGGTTTTTAAAATGATATGGAATAATACTGACACCTTTACCGCATTCAACTAGCGTAAGTAATCCACTTATGGAAGTAGCCCTTTTTGCAACGCGTGGATTGAAATGGTTAGCCAGACACATTTGCAAAGCGACATCATTGACGATAGCAAAATTTTCAGGATCAAGAAAAATAAACATCTCATCCTCAAGCTCTTTTACAGCAATGGAATTCCTGTCAGATAAATGATGATTCCATGGAAGTGCAACAGCCTGTTCAAATTCCATATTGCTCTTCCATATGATGTCATCAATAGCTGAAATTCCAGGTGATATGGTAAATCCAATATCAATGTCGTATTTTTTCAATGCTGAAATCATTGATGAACTAGTATATTCATTAATTTCAACCTCAATACTTGGATAGCTCTCGGTAAACATCTT
Source organism: Bacillota bacterium (assembly GCA_023395575.1). GTDB lineage: Bacteria > Bacillota > Clostridia > Acetivibrionales > DSM-1351 > Ruminiclostridium. The sequence continues at coordinate 4,152 of JAEWZA010000273.1, read as the reverse complement.
AATAGATTTTGATAGCAAATCATTAAATTGCTCGCTCAATATTCCGATTTTAATTCTGCCAACATTACCTTTTTCTGCCTGTAATGCCTTGGAAAGTCCGTCATGATAATGTTCCAGAATGTTTTTGGCCTCAACAAGAAAAGCCTCACCTGCTGCAGTTAGATACACTGAGCGCTTATTTCGAAATAAAAGATTTACATTAAGTTCTTTTTCCATAAAGATGATGTGACGACTGAACGCAGGCTGAGTTAGATGCATATACTCAGCTGCTTTAGTAAAATTCAAGTAACGAGCTAATGTAACAAAGCATTCTAATTCATAAATAGTCAAGCAAAGTCACCTCATGATATAAAATATTGTAGATTATTAATATAATTATATCATTTTACGACAGATTCAACAATATATATGCAAAAAATATAAGAAAATTTGTCGAAATTTACGAAGGTGCAAAATTTGAATTATAACTTAATGGTATAACAGATATCCGTTTAAAGCATTTCACTTATAAAAAAAGCTTAGTTATACTTTAAGCATACAAAGTATATATCAAATCCAAGGAGGTAGCAGAAATGCCAGATAAAGGACCAGATTTAAGTGTAAAGTTTGGAGGTCTTACATTTCCTAATCCAATTGGTGTAGGCGCCATCGGAGAGCATTGGGGTCACTCAAATAGCACTCAGGAGTATGTAGACATAAACTCAGATATCTTTATGAAACATGTGAAAGCCGGTGCAGGTTATGTTATCATGGCAGGTACCTATGTTACACCAGAAACAGAGTGCTTAATACAAGAACGTTGCCAGACAGTAGAAGTTCCTTTTAGAAGGAAAAGTAAGGCAGTAGGTCATCGTATGTTGAAAATTCCAGGTAAAGATCCATATGGAACAGAAGGTTTTTTCTTTGTGCCATCACCATTCTTGTTGGATGCAGGTTTCGGTAAATTTAACAAAGACCGTTTTGCGTATATGGTTGAAGCTATTCAGAAGAAAAAGCCAAAGGAAGTACCTTTTGTATTAAATCTTGGTGGAATTGGAAATATTGCTGAGACCTGGGTAGATGGTGCTAAGAGATTTGAAGAATTGGGAGTAGATATGATAGAAATCAATCTTGGATGTCCATTGCCAAGTGGTCTTGACGGAACGCTTCAAGGATATTTCCAAGATAAATACACTCCTGTATATCAAGGCTTATTGATGGGAGATAACGAAAAATATGTGTATGAAATTACCAAAGCAGTTGTAGATGCTGTTAAAATTCCAGTAGGTGTTAAGCTGACTCCAGAAACTGGATATCCTCGTATTATTACTATGGCTCAAGCAGCAAGAAGTGCTGGAGCAAAGTTTGTACAAATGTTTAATGCTGCAGTAGGTATGGCACCACCTGATATCTATAATGGCGGAAAACCACAATGGCCATACATGGATGGAAGTCCATTCTGTATGGTATCAGGTTCCTTCCTAAGAGTTCCATGCTATAAGGATGTAGCCGCTGTAAAAAGATATGTTCCTGGTTTGGATATTGCTGCAGCAGGTGGTCTAGTTGAACCTGAGCATTTCATTGAGGCTATGATGCTAGGTGCAAGTCTCGTACAGCCTTGTACTGGAATTATTGAACAGGGCAACGGTTTGATTAGAAGAGGTATCAACTTTATGAAAAAGTTTGTTACAGAACAAGGATATGGCAGCCTTCAGGAAATAGTGGGTATAAGTCAGCAATACATTAAGTATAACCAGGATCTTGATATGATGGCTGGAAAGACTATTATAAATATTAATCGTGAAAAATGTATTAGGTGTCAGCGTTGTGTAGATAATGTATGTCAAGCTCTTTATACCATTGAGGGCGGACATATTCAGGTTGATCCTCATCGTTGTGTAGGCTGCGGTGGATGTACCCTTGCTTGTAGGAATGATGCATTGAAGGTTGTACTCAGAGAAGGAGTTTCAGAACCTAATTTTTTCTAATATAATTGGGTAAGATTAGATTAAAAATTGAACCTAATCCTGCAATGACATGACAATTAAGGTACGGAATGCATTGCAGGAGACTCTCTTTTTCTACAAAAGTGTAGGGGGGAATATAATGAACGACATTCTGATATTTTTGGCGTCAATTGTATTGGTAATAGTTATAGGTTCTATATTTAAGGTAAATATCGGTTTTGTTGCGATAGTCTTTGCCTATCTCCTATCAGTTTCCGTACTGGACGTCAGCATCAGCGAACTGTTCCAAATATGGCCTGCAAAGTTATTTTTAATCATCTTCTCGATAAGTGTGTTTTATAGTTTTGCATCCTCCAACGGAGCAATCGAAAAATTGGCAATAAAGTTCATTTATCGGTTTAGAACTATTCCTGCCTTGATTCCTATAGGAATTTTTATTATTACTGTCATAATCGCAGGATCTGGCGGAGGGCCTTATGTAGCAACGGTTGTCATGGCTCCTATAACATTGAAAATTGCAGCTATTTCTGGAATGAGCCCTATACTTGGAGTTATTGCGGTAGTTTGTGGAGCATCTGGGATTTCTTTATCGCAATTAAGTGTAGTAGGTCAGCTAGTTAAGGGTTTGATTGAAAGAACAGAATATTCTGAACAGGCAAGTTCACTTCAGTATATGGTTTTTTCAAATGCTATGATGTTTCATACTTTTATTTTTATTCTTTTCTATTTCATTTTTAAAGGATATAAATTAAAACCGGCAATTATGGAAAAACCATTGGCGTTTACAAGAGAACAGACAACTAGCATTAGTGTCATTGCCATTGTAATATTACTGTATCTATCTCCAAATCTGCTTGGTTTAATTTTCCCTAACAACACGGTTATAGAATTAGTTAGAAGTAAATTTGATTTTACCTTTGCAGCATTAATAGGTGCGACCATAAGCTTTATATTAAAGCTAGGAAATGAAAAGGAAATATTTAAAAAAATTCCATGGAGTACCCTAATGTTAGTTACTGGTATGGGTCTGTTGGTTGGTGTCGGTGAGAAATGTGGTATCATTCAAGAGTTGGCCGAGCTTGTAGGAACAAATGTAACGCCAAAGTTAATTCCGGTTATGATGGCAGGTTGCAGTGGTTTAATGAGCTTTATATCAGACGGACCGGGAGTTGTTTATCCTACTTTATATCCTCTTGTGTCTGGAATTGCTGATGTAACTGGTATCAATCCGGGACTTCTATTTTCTGCAGTTAGTGTGGGGGATTCAACAACTGTTATTTCTCCGTTCTCCACAGGTGGTGCGATGTTTCTTTCTTTTGTAGCACAAGAGAAGCAACGTGAAAAAATGTTTATGCAATTTATGATTATTCCTTTTGTTTTTCTTGCAATACTAATAATTTTAATATCACTTAAAGTATTTATTTATGGTGTATAATATTTGCTGCTTCTATTGTAAAGGATTTTTTTGTTAGCCCGTTATAACCCCTTTCGGACAAAACATAGAGAGAAAATACATGTAGAGATAGCAAGAATAAAGGAGGTTGGTATAGGAAGATAACAAAAAGCTTTGGAGCAGATTGGAAGTATTTAATTCCATTGGCTTTAGCTAAAGTAAAAAAATATAATTAAATATTTTATAAAAAAGTTTTAGGAAAATTATTTTTTTCTAAAACTTTTTTTGTTTTACTGTGTATATATGTATATACAACATATGAGATATTAGTGATAGCATAAATAGTGTTTTAGAAATGCTAATTTGTTGGGACACATGGTACTATAGTGCATCAAAAAGGGGTGGTAGCATATTTGGAAGTTTCAGATTTAAGTATATTAACAGAATATAAAAAAAATAATAGAAAAGGCCTGGAACTGATATATGACAGATATAGAAAATATGTCTACACCATAGCGGTTCACTATTCTGGGAACAAGGAAGATGCGCTGGATATAACGCAAGAGGTTTTTATTTCGGTCTTTAAGGCAATGGATGGGTTTAAAGAGCAATACTCAATGCTTCCATGGATAAAAAAGATTACAGTCAATAAATGTTTGAACTTTGTCAGAGATAAAAAGGAAAAAATTTCACTTAATGGAACTACAGATACTGGAGAAGAGCTGCAAAATATTATCAGCTCCAATGAATTAATAGAAAACACTGTAGTGTGCAAGGATACTAAAAAAGCTATTGAGGAGGCTATACAAAGAC
>JAEWZA010000262.1 GCA_023395575.1 Bacillota bacterium | reverse complement strand
CTTTGATGGTATTCGGTAAATACATACATTCAAAAAGCTACCAATTATAAGACCAAAAGCTGCGATGTAGAGTGTGATGAATGTTTGCATATTAGTTTAGTTGTTTAATAGTGGTAGTAGTAGCAGTAGGATCTTTAGCTACTTTTCCAGTTTCCAAATGTAAATACCAAACTCTTCTATCTGTGGCACCACTAGGCATAGTCCCTGTAATATTTTCAGGATATTGTCTACCGACAAGTCTGTTTTTTATTATAGTCTCGATATTAACACCTCCTGAAGACCCACTTGGAATGTATATTCGATCTTTAGTTGTAGCATCATTATCATTATCATGATCACCATACGCTAATGTACCATCTGCTAAACACATTTGTACAGCTGTTTCAATAGCCTTAGCCGATGTTTCATCAGCATTTAATCTTGCATCACGTACCGAATTCATAATCATCGGAACAGCAATTACTGCCAACACACCCAAAATCGCCACAACTACAATTAATTCTGTAAGAGTATAACCCTTCTTATTCTTTTTCACACTACTAAAAAACCCTTTCACAAAAACTCCCCCTTAATATAATTATATATCTTACTGACCAACACCCTGATTAATGGTAAATGTAGGCATTATCATGGCTATTACCATAAAACCCACGATAACTGCAAGTACCATCATCATAAGTGGTTCCAACATCGCTAAAAGCTTGCTTATTGATGTCTCCACTTCTTCATCATAGAAATCCGCCACCTTTTCCATGATTGCGTCAAGAGAACCGGCTTCCTCGCCTACACTAATCATTTGTGTAACCATAAGCGGGAAAATTCCCATTCTCTCAAGTGGTGCTGCCAGATTTGAACCGCTCTTGATATCATCGCTAACCTGTACAAGTCCTCTAGAAACCACCTGATTGTTTACTACCCTGTCTACGACCTCAAGTGACTGTATTAGTGAAACTCCGGAGCTGAGTAGGGTGCTCATAGTCCTTGTAAAGCTTGCTGCTAATATCTTTTGTACATTTGGTCCAACAAGAGGCATTTTATAAATTAATCTATCAATAAAATATTTGCCTCCCTCAGTGCTTTTGAATTTTTTAAAGCCAAGTCTAAGAAGTATTATTGCTACAATCGCTCCAACTATAAATAACGGATTTGTAAAAAGCCCACTAATAAATAATAGAACCTTTGTCGGTGTTGGCAATTCCCCACCAGTAGAGTCTATCATGCCCACAAAGGTAGGTACTATAAATATTAGCATAAAGGTTACCATAACTAAAGCTATACATCCAATTACTGCAGGATAAACCATAGCTGTCGATACCTTTGATTTTATTTTGTTATCCTTTTCATACTGTATTGAAAGCCTCTCAAGCACTGCTTCAAGAGTACCGCCTACCTCTCCAACCTCAACCATACTTACCATAAGTGGTGGAAAAACCTTGGGTAGAGCCTTCATAGCTTCTGACAATGTACTTCCCTTCTGAACCTCATCATAAACCGATGATATAGCCTCTTTGAGTGTTTTATTTTCCGTTTGTTGCCTTAGCATGTCCAAACACCCAATAACAGTAACACCAGCATTCAGCATTGTATGAAATTGGCGGCAAAAAACAGCTAATTCCTTTGGCTTAATCTTCTTATTGAATTTAAAGTTTATTTCTACACCTTTTTCATTTTTTGCTTCAATTGAAAGTGGATAATATCCTTTTTCTTTTATTAATTCAACTACCATATTTTTGTCAGCAGCTTCAAAGCTACCTGTTACAGTTGTACCTGCAGCGGTCTTTGCCTTGTAGTTATATGTAGCCAATCATATCACCCCATAAATCGCATCAGATTTTCTTGATCAGTTGCATGTATTAATGCTTCTTCCTGGCCTATAACACCTTTTTTGTATAAATTCGCAATGCTGCTGTCCATTGTCTGCATGCCAAACCTTGAACCCATCTGTATCTGTGAATTAATTTGATGAGTTTTTCCTTCTCGAATCAGGTTTCTTATTGCTGGATTAGCAACCATTATTTCAACTGCTGCAGCTCTACCTTCTATATCCTTACGTGGAATAAGCTGCTGTGATATAACACCTTGAATAACTGAGGAAAGTTGAACACGAATCTGCTGTTGCTGATGAGGCGGAAATACGTCAATAATTCTGTCAATTGTATTTGCAGCACCTATGGTATGCAGTGTTGAAAGTACAAGATGCCCTGTTTCAGCAGCTGTGACAGCTATTCCAATTGTCTCGATATCCCTCATCTCACCTACCAAAATAACATCTGGATCATCTCTTAATGCAGCCCTTAGCGCTGCTGCATATGAATGAGAATCATTTCCAATTTCTCGCTGGTTAACAATTGATTTATTATGTCTATGAAGATACTCTATAGGGTCCTCCAAAGTTAGAATATGACAATCTCTCTCTTTATTTATCATATCTATTATAGAAGCCAAAGTTGTTGACTTTCCGCTGCCTGTTGGTCCTGTAACCAATATCAGTCCCTTTGTCCTTTTACCCAACTCCTTAACAATGTCAGGTATTCCAAGCTCATCAAAAGATGGTATTGTAAGATTTACTATTCTGATTGCAGCACAACAGGTTCCTCTTTGTTTGTAAACATTTGCCCTGAACCTTGCCATTCCCTTTAAAGAAAATGATAAATCCAGTTCTCCGTTCTCTTCATATACCCTCCACTGGTCATCATTTAACATATTCCGCACTAGCTCTTTTGTATCAGCTGGGAGTAATCTATTATCATCAAATGTTACAAGTCTTCCATTGTGTCTGTACGTAGGTGGGACTCCAACTGTAATATGTAAATCAGAAGCTCCTATTTCTCTAGCCTTTCTTAGTAATTCTTCCAGAAACATTTTTTCCCCCGTTAAATACATAATAACATATTTTTTCGCAATTTAAAGTATTTCCTATTTAACAATTATTTAAATCGTCAAATGAATGTTTAAAACATCATCATACATAAACACAATTACTTTTTTAATTCCCTTTTGTACAGCAAAAAATATTCTTCGATTTAAAATTTATTTCCTATAATTATAAAAATATATTTCTCCATCTAACCACTGATATTGTTGTATATTTAAACATTTTTAATTCTAATTCCTGTTGATAATACAACATCAATCATTTGAATATGCTGTTTTTACCAATTCACTAACAGTGGTTTCACCAGCAAGAACCTTTTTTATCAGGTTTTCCCTTAAAGTCTGCATTCCATTTTCAATGGAATACTCTTTTAACTCTCCTTCAGAACACCGATTATTTATCATTTCCTTGTGCTTTTTAGAAACAGTTATAACCTCATATACACCCTGTCTACCTCTGTAACCTGTGAAAGTACACATTGGACAGCCTCGTCCTTTATATAATGTAGGTCTTTCGCCTTCAAGTCGCAAAATTTCCATATCCTCATCTGTTGCTGTATATTTTTCTGTACAATTAGGACAAATTCTCCTAACCAATCTTTGAGCAATAACTCCTACCATTGCAGAAGAAACCATATAAGGTTCAATTCCCATATCTATTAATCTCAAAACCGAACTAGGAGCATCATTTGTATGTATTGTACTAAGTACCAAGTGTCCTGTGATTGCAGCTCTAACAGCTATTTCAGCAGTTTCAGTATCTCTAATTTCACCTATCATAATAACATCTGGGTCCTGCCTCAAAATAGATCGTAAGCTAGTAGCAAATGTCATTCCTGTTTTAGTATTAACCTGTACCTGATTTACTCCCTCAATTATACATTCAACGGGATCTTCAACTGTAACAATATTAATGTCCTGCCTGTTAATCTCACTAATTGCACTATATAGTGTAGTTGACTTACCACTTCCGGTTGGTCCGGTAACTAATATAATGCCATGAGGATTCTGCAACATATTTGTAAACTGTTTGATTTCATATTCATTAAAGCCCAGCTCTTCTTTTGACAGAATAAAGGCATTTTTATCTGCTATACGAATAACAATTTTCTCACCATACATTGTAGGCAGTATAGATACTCGAAGATCATATTCTCTGCCATCAACTTCAATACTGATACGTCCATCCTGCGGAAGTCGTTTCTCAGCGATATTCATTCCACCTATTATCTTTATACGAGCCGATATTGCTGTCATAATGTCAATATCAGGTCTCATAATTACACTTAACTGGCCATCTATTCTGTATCGTATATTAATATATGTCTCAAAAGGCTCTATATGTATATCACTTGCTCTGCTTCTAACAGCCTGCTCTATTATAGAGTTTATAGCTTTAACAGCAGGTGAATTATTTACCTCATCTTCACTTTGATCAGTAACAACTTCTGAATTAATTTTTAATGTAGAGTGCTCTTTTTTAAACTCCTCAACAGCTCTCATCGCTTTATCAGCACCATAGTACTTGTCAATTGCTTTAATTACCGAAGCGTTATTTGCAATTACAGGCTGAACTTCTAGCCCTGAATATATTCTTACATCATCTATAGCAAATACATTCAAAGGGTCACTCATTGCAACGGTTAAAATGCCCTTATCTATCTTAATAGGAATTAGCCCATATCGTCTGGCAATACTCTCTGGTATAGACGAACATGCCAATTTTTCAATATTATATTTTTCTAGTTTAACATGTGGGATTCCAAGCTGAAACTCAAGTACTTGTATAATATCATCTTCAGATGCATAGCCAAGTTTAGTAATTGCATTTCCTAATTTCTCACCAGTCTTCTTTTGAAAGTCAATTGCTGCATCAAGTTGTTCCTGCGTAATCATTCCAACTTCTAGAAGCAAATCACCAAGACGCTTTCTAGGTTTTTTTATCAATAGTATTCACACCCAATTATATTTTTTTGCGAGTATATATTTAGTAAAATTATATAATTAATGCCTCTATTATAATTATTATTTATATACCGTTTCCTGCTATCATGTTTTCTATATTCTACATTTTATCAAAAAATCCTTTAAAACTAATATATTGCAAAGCAACAATTTATAGTCTATAGCTACATTATATTATTAAATTATCATTACTTCAACAAAAATATACATTTTAGGGAATATAATTATATTATCAATTGTCTAGTTATCTCTATTTGTAGTATATTTTGTTATTATTTTACATCCAATTTAATTAACATTTCAAACTTATAAAGCATACAATAAGAGATTATTTGATTTGCATATCTTTATATGCTAGTTGTATTAGCTATAGT